>JAEYNI010000050.1 GCA_023412635.1 Bacillota bacterium | reverse complement strand
ATAATAAATGTTCCTTATCATAAATATCAACCATGCTTGATTTGCCGCATAAAATATCCTTTATGAACTCCACTTCGGTTTTCAGCCTTCCCGGGAGAATGGCCAAACCCATTACTTCAATAAGTCCAATATTCTCTTTTTTGATATGGTGTATTTCTTTATGGGGATGGAATATACCATCCGGGTATTTATCATCAGTTCTATTATTTCTTAGTACAAGATCAATTTCATATTTGCCCTCTTCATTTTTTCTAGCAATAGGTGTAATTGTGTTGTGAGGCACCAGGCCGCTATCACTTTCCGAGAATGCCAGCACAGCTGCACTCTGATCACTGTACTGCCTCCACTTATCAAGCACATATTCCGAAAAATCCACCAATTCCTCAATGCTGCTGCTGGCTGCACGTATTACCGACAGCGGCCATTTAACTATGGCAATATCAATATGCTTGTATACTTCAGACCTGAAGTGCTTTATTACCGGGGCTTTTTGCATGGGGAACAGATAGTTTCCGCCCTGAAAATGGTTATGGTTCAGTATGGAACCGCCCACTATGGGGAGATCAGCGTTGGAACCACACAGATAATGCGGAAATTGTCTCACAAAGTCAAACAAACGGGCAAAGGTCTCTCTTGATATGGTCATTGGAACATGTTTCTCGCTAAATATAATACAATGCTCATTATAATATACATAGGGTGAATACTGTAAGTGCCACTGTTCATCGCAGAGGGTTACAGGTATGATCCTGTGAGTCTGCCTGGCAGGAAAATTGATGCGACCTGCGTAGCCTATGTTGTCAATACAAAGGAGGCATTTTGGATAGCTGCTCTGAGGCTGGAGTCTTTCCAGTGCAATTGTCTTTGGATCTTTCTCAGGCTTTGTAAGATTGATGGTTATCTCCAGGTTGCCATACCTGGAATTGGCTATCCA
Organism: Bacillota bacterium; assembly: GCA_023412635.1. Taxonomy (GTDB): domain Bacteria; phylum Bacillota; class Clostridia; order Acetivibrionales; family DSM-1351; genus Ruminiclostridium. Next base: position 1,755 of record JAEYNI010000050.1, on the reverse strand, counting down.
CTTAATATTTTTTGCTATCTGGGCAGTTCTTATATAATTTGAAGCTGTACACAGCTGATAAAAATAGTCAGTTGCGGCCTTGGGCGATACAGTTTCTACTAATTCATTAAATTTCCTTACTATTTCGGACTCCCTTGGCATAATAATGCCCATTATTTTGGTATCAAAAAGTTCCCGGCAGGCATATACCTCCTTGTCAAAAAGCCCATCTTCTCCGGCATAGTTCACAAGTCGGTCCAATATTCCTGTAGGATATTCTATCTCCTCATCCGGTACTTCGCCCTGATATGGTTCCTTTAACCCATATAAATCCAACAGCTGGTTTCTTGCAATAATGGTATCCAGATTATCAATAAGACCCTGCTTTTTTCCGAAACGGAGCAGTCTTTCAATTTCATAAGCCGGATTAATCACATAAACTCCACCCTTCTGCTATTTTATGATTAATTAATAAACATAAAAACTTTAATATATTTACTGAATGTCAATTTAAGTAAAAATCATATTATATTGAAACCCTTTATTTAATCCTGTTTTTATAATACTATTATATAAAGAGATTACTATTGTTTTCTCTGATTATTTTATTGTCTTCTGATACTATTTTACGATAATTTTGTGTATCTTTAGAAACGGAGGATATATGGAAACCTCAAAAGTGTATAAGCCAAAATCCCTTCCCAGTGATTTTCCTTTCAGTATTAAGTTTACCAATATGGAGCCATATTATTGTATGAATCATACCTTTCACTGGCATAATTATCTTGAGCTTGCTTTCGTAAAACAAGGCAAGGGAATTTATTATGTAGAAAACAGGACATATGAGATGCAGGAAGGAGATATCGTTGTGATAAACAACATTGAACCGCATTATATGGAGGTACTGCCTCCTGTCAATATGATAATGCCGGTAGTGATGTTTGAACCTCAGCTGGTTTGGTCTTCGGAAAGCAGTTTTGACTATAATTACATGGAACCGTTTTTTGAACGAAGCTCCAATTTTAATAATAAGATAGACAGTAAAAGTGAGATTGGTCAAAAGATATTTAAGCTGCTTTCAGAGGTCGAAGAAGAGTATATAAATAAAACAGTAGGCTACAAGCTTATGATAAAAGCAAAGCTGCTTCACATTATTACTTATTTGATAAGGCATTATCAGGATTCCAGCAAAAGTAACGAAAGTATTACCTCCAGAAGCAGAAAACTTGAGAAGCTGGAAAAGGTGTTTGAATATATTAACGGAAACTACGCGCAAAGGATAGAACTCAGTACCCTTGCAGAACTGGCGTACATGTCCCCCAGTTATTTCTCCACCTTTTTCAAGCAGTCAACAGGTTTTACACCGATAGAATACCTTAATAAGATGCGTATAGCCAAGTCCATAGAAATGCTGCGTGAAACCGATTTTACAGTTGCACAGATTGCACTGGACTGTGGCTTTAGCAACCTTGCAAACTATAATAAAATATTTAAGCATTTTACAGAGACAACTCCAACCTGTATAAGAAAAGTTAAATAAATTCACCTAAAGGATGATTTTTATGATTACAATAGGTGTCATAGCCGATACACATATCCCTCGCAGGGGTAAAAAACTTTCTGATGTAATACTCCAAAAGCTGGCAGGTGTAGACATGATAATTCATGCAGGAGACCTGTGCCGTGATTATGTAATTTATGAACTTGAAGAAATAGCCCCTGTTTATGCTGTGCTTGGTAACAATGATGATGAATACCTGGAAGCTATGCTGCCTT
>JAEYNI010000011.1 GCA_023412635.1 Bacillota bacterium | reverse complement strand
AATATCCCAGTGCCATTTTCCAGGGATGCTTTACCGCAGAATCACTGCCAGGCATCATAACATACTGCAGCCTGCCAGCACGCTCAAAGCCGTAATAACCTCCCTTAAAAAATTCTCCTCCCCATATCTTTCCGTCCTCCCCATACCCCGTGCCGTCAAAGGATACACCGATAACCTCTCCCGAAAGCTCATTTTCAGCCATACAGGAAGCAATATGAGCTTTATGATGCTGTATCCCTTTTTTGAATGCAACCTTCTGCTCAAGGCCGTATTGAGTTGAAAAATAGTTTGGATGCATATCAAAGGCAATAATTTCAGGATTGATCTCAAACAGCTTTTTAAAGTGTTCAGCGGCATGGACAAAAGCTGTGTTGGTGCTTTCGTTTTCAAGATCACCAATATGGTGACTGAGATAGAACATATTCTCTTTATTCAGACAGAAGACATTTTTCAGTTCTCCTCCGCAGGCCAGTACAGACGGTATCCTTTCAACACCGGTTATACCCAGCAATTTTTGAATATCCAGTTTTAAAGGCTTCGGCACATAGCCTCTAGACCTCCTGATAATGTATTCTCTATCCTTGAAAACTCTCGTAACAGAGTCATCAGTTCTTATATAAATTTCCCGGTTATTAATTAAAAATGCATCCGCTATTCCAACAAGCCCTTCTACAGCTTCTTTATCCGTGAAGAAAATTGGTTCACTGCTGATATTCCCACTGGTCATTACCAGTATTTCAGGAAAATCAATTTGGCTGAACAGTATATGGTGAATAGGGGTATACGGAAGCATAATTCCCAGGTAACTGTTTAAATGTGCTATTTCATCAGGAAGCTCTACCCCTTCCTTTCTCTTCAGCAAAACAATGGGAGCAGCAGGAGCTTCTAATATCTGTTTTTCCTTTTCACTGATGTAGCAGTACTTTTTTACTGTTTCCATATCTTTCAGCATGAGAGCAAAAGGCTTATCATCTCTGTGCTTTCTGCTTCTAAGTCTCTTTACAGCCTTTTCATCGAGTGCATTACAGGCCAGGTGATAACCGCCGATACCTTTTATAGCAGCAATTTTACCCGATACTATTATTTTTGTAATGTAATCAAGGCACTGCTCAGTAAACGTCTGACCTGAATTTACCTCAGTCAAGTTTTCTTTAATGTTTAGTTCCGATACAATATGTCCCGTTTCATCTGCAATTTGCAGTACCGGACCACATTCATGGCAGGAAACGGGCTGAGCATGATACCTTCTGTCGGCAGGATTGACATATTCCTGCCTGCAGAGATGGCACATCTCAAAACATTCCATGGTAGTTTTGTCTCTGTCATAGGGGATGTCCTTTATGATAGTAAACCTCGGGCCGCAGTTGGTACAGTTGATAAAAGGATACCTGTACCGTCTGTCCATGGGATTTTTCAGTTCTTTTATGCAATCACTGCAGGTACAAACATCAGGTGATATAAATATCTGTCCTTTTGAAACAGTTTCACTATGTTTTATTTCAAAATTCTTAAAACCGATAAAAGGCAATACTTCGTATGTTATAGCTTCTATCTTTGACAGAACCGGCGCCTTTGAATCTATAGATTTGATAAATTCTAAAAGTGTAGCCTCCAGAGTTTCTATCTCAATTACAACACTACTGTCGGTATTACCTACCCAGCCGGTTAATCCCATATCTTTTGCAAGTTTATAGATAAAGGGCCTGAAACCCACGCCCTGAACTATACCTGTGATTATTATCCTATACCTTTCCATAAATTGCCCTTTCTTGCTCTTTCAGCGCAAGTCAGAGTTAGCATTACCTCCACACTCTGAAACTACGTCCTCTATTTCAAGATATTCTTTTGCAACAGTCATATCTTTTGCTATTTGTTCCTTGAGAAGTTCTACGGTTTTGAATTTTGCTTCATCTCTGATTTTCTTAAGGAAGAATACTTCAATTTTCTTACCGTAGATATCCTGGTTAAAATCTATAATATGTGTTTCAACAGTTTTTTCCTTAACATCCTCGAAAGTAGGATTATAGCCTACATTTGTCATACTGTTATATAGTTTTCCGTCCAGCAGTGTTTTTGTTATATAAACTCCATTGGCAGGAAGCACAAGGTATCTTTCAGGATGAATATTCGCTGTGGGAAAGCCTATGGTATTTCCTATTCTTCTCCCACTTACAACCTCCGCAGTTATGGAATAATTTCTTCCCAAAAGCTTGTAGGCAGTTTCCAGTTCACCATTGATTATGCACTGTCTTATTCTTGTACTGCTGATAACCTCATTGTCACATTTGATTGCGGGGATTACTACCACTCTGAAGCCATACTTCTGACCCAGTTCCTTAAGCAAGGCAACATCGCCCTCCCCCATATATCCGAACCGGTAATCGTAACCTGCCACTGCCAGCTTTATATTCAGTTTATCAATTAGAATTTTTTTTACAAATTCCTCAGGCGTAAGTCTTGAGAATTCTTCATTAAACTCATCAAAATAAAGGTAATCCAGATGAATTTCTCCAAGTAACTCTATTTTTTTCTGTTCGGTCAATAAAAGTGGGGTAATAAGTTTTTTTCTTATTATATTCTCAGGATGCTTTGTAAAGGTATAAACTATTGAAGACAGGTTATTAAGCTGAGCTTCGCGTATAAGTGTGTTAATCAGAGCCATGTGTCCGATATGTAATCCGTCAAAATTACCGAGACCGACTCCTGTTTTAGTATTAAAGCATTTATTATCATTAGCATGAATTACCTGCATATTAACCTCCATGAGCCATTTAAGTGGCTTTGACGCTTTTACGGCTTTGAGCCGCCATAGCGGTTTTAAGCCGTATTTATGTTCGATCTGCATTTTAAGCTACCTTCACTACTCTTTAAAAAACTTCTTTGACTTAAGGTACCTGGTTTCACCATTAATAGTTATTTCACCTATACCTAAAAAAATACTATTACTATCATATACCCTGACAAAGGTGTTGGAATCATAATTTGAATTATTTAATTGGAGCCATACGCCATTAGTATACTTAAAAGTATCCTTCTCATGGAGCTGTATTATGTTTAGTTCTTCAAATATTGTCTCCACCGGTACTAAATTCTGCTCAAGCTGTTCAGTTTCAGCTAGAACTTTGATTTCTTCAAGGGTTAATGCCGTTTCCAGGCTGTATTTTCCTGCTCTTGTTCTTACAAGAAAAGACATATGCCCGCCGCAACCAAGTTTCTCACCAATGTCATGGCATAGAGTCCTTATATAGGTACCCTTTGAACAATGAACCTCAAAAAGGGCTTTTTTGACTGACCTCTTTTCTGAAAATTCCTTGTATGTAGTTCCTGGCAGGTAAGCCTGCTCTTCCCAGATTCTGATAATTTTTATGTCATAAATTTTGATCTTCCTCGGCTGCCGCTCGACTGTTTCGCCTTGTCTGGCCAGTTCATACAGCTTTTTGCCTTCAATTTTTATTGCTGAATACATGGGCGGCAGCTGGTCAATTTCACCTATAAAACTCAGTATGGCATCAGCAATTTTTTCGTTGTCTGCTTTAATTTCATGTGAATATATTACGTTCCCGGAGGAATCCTGTGTATCAGTAGCTGAACCCAGTGTAAGCTCCGCACGGTAAACCTTATCTTTATCAATTATAAATTCTATTGCCCTGGTTGCATTTCCAAGACAGATAGGTAATACTCCAACAGCCGATGGATCCAGAGTTCCAGTGTGGCCTATTTTTTTCTGACCCGCCGCCCTTCTGAGAAAGCCTACTACATCAAAGGAAGTCATACCGGCAGGTTTAAGTACATTTATTATTCCGTTCACATTAACCTCCATGAGCCGCTTACATCTATTACAGTTTCTCTTTAACAGCTGTGGTTAATCTATCCTTAACCTCCTGTAAAGAACCCTTGACAGTGCATCCAGCTGCCCTCTTGTGACCTCCACCACCAAAAGCTGCAGCAATTTCTGATACATCAACATAGGTTTTGGATCTCAAATTAATTCGTACCTCGTCAGCATTTTTTTCTTTTACAAGGAGAGAAACCTCTACTCCTTCAATTGATCTACCTATATTGACAATACCGTCACAATCCTCATCACTGGCACCGGTAGACTGTAAGTCGACCTGTGAAATAACGACTACAGCCAGCCTGCAGTCTTCGTAAAGTTCCAGTTTTTCTATTGCTTTTTGTGTGAGCTTAAGTTTTGTATATGTTGTATTGTCAAAAATCCTTTGAGACAGTTCTCCGATATCTATTCCTGTTGCCAAGAGTTCTGCAGCTATTTTATGTGTCTCAGCCGTTGTATTACTGTATTTAAATCCGCCCGTATCGGTTGAAATAGCTGTGTATAAACATGCAGCCATATCCCTGTCAATAGGATATATTAATTCTTTCAACAAGGTATACACGATTTCACCTGTAGAAGCTGACTCGGCATCAACAAAATTATATAAGGCAAACTTTGTATTTGTAACATGATGATCAATATTGATTGTACAGGGGGCTTTAAAAAAGGCTTCCCCCCTGGTTCCCAGCCTTCCTACATCACCGGTGTCCAAAGCGATATTTACATCCATTACCTCATCCTGAGGGTCGTAGAAACATGTAAGTTCATTACCTGATAAGAACCTGTAAACTGCAGGAATATTCTCATCATTATATACTACTGCTTTTTTTCCGGCATTTTTCAATGCAAGAGCCAGTGCCAAAGATGACCCTATAGCATCTCCATCTGCTGAAACATGCGGGAAAATTGCAACTCCCCCAGCTTCAGCTATAAGTTTAACTATTTCCCTATCCATTTTTCCCTCCGTTTCATGTATGACAAAAAACACTTATTGAGAAACTTATTGTATAATCTATTCCCCAAATTCCTTCTTAGCATCATCCAGCAGCTTGTTGATGTAAATTCCATGTTCAATAGATGTGTCCAGCTCAAAATGTATTTCAGGAGTATATCTTAGTTGCAGCCTATGTCCAAGTTCGCGTCTGATAAAACCTGCTGCGCTTTTTAAAGCGCTTATAGCATTCTTCTTTTGATCATTTTCACCTAAAACGCTTATATATACCTTTGCATATCTTAAATCCTTTGTAACATTGCAGGATATAATACTAACCATATTTGGAAGTCTGGGGTCCTTCAGGTCATTTTGAATTATACTGCTTATTTCCTTCTTTACCTCTTCAGAAATCCTGACTATTCTATCAGCCATAAAATCTATCCTCCGCATTTCATAAATTAATCTTCAAC
>JAEYNI010000349.1 GCA_023412635.1 Bacillota bacterium | reverse complement strand
TTCCAGAATCAATGCTCTTATGAGACGTCAGAAAAAGAGTACAGGAGAGGGGATAGGCTGTATTGTCAGCGGAAATGTTGCTGTTGAACCTTTAAGATGCAAGGTCACCGTTGGGGGAGAAGAGGTCAGTCTGACAGCAGCAGAATATAAGCTTCTGCTGCTATTACTGGAAAACAAGGGACAAGTTTTGAGCAGAAATATAATAATCGAAAAGCTTTGGGATATTGACGGTAACTATGTGGACTATAATACCCTGAACGTTTATGTTAAAAGGCTTAGAGAAAAAATCGAAGCTGACGGTGAAAAGCATATTGAAACTATAAGGGGCATGGGCTATGTTTGGAAGGAAGATGCTAAAAAATAGATTCTGGCGGAGGAAGTAAATGAAAATTTTAAAAAATACCGAGGTTAAATTGTCGTTGGGCATTCTTGCAGTACTTCTTCTGGTATTCGGAGCTGTGTGCATGTATATGGTACATAGCTATACAAGGACCCTTAACAAGATTCATATACAACAAAACATTGCCGTGATAGGAGCTGTGGTTAGAGAGTACCCTGAAGCAGAAACAGAAATAGTAAGAAACTTTACAGGTGATTTTCAGAAGGATTACGAATTTGGAAAAAGTGTTACAAGTAAATATAATTATGATGAAAATTTAAGTATATATAAGAATAATTCTATTACCAGAGGCTTATGGCTTACAAATATCAGATTTCTGTTATTGATAGGTGCGTTTGCATTGGTATTGATCACCTTTTTCATTCTGAGCCTGAATAGAATATATTCCCGTATACGGAAAATAAGCGAGGGAGCTGAAGCAGTTGTTGAAGGTAATTTTCAGCCTTTAGAAGGTGGACGTGAAGAGGGCGATATGGGGTTTTTAATCAGTCAGTTCAACCTAATGACTCAAAGACTCAGTGAAAATGTCCAGGCACTAAAGAATGAAAAGCTGCTCCTTAAAAGGCTCATAACAGACATTTCTCATCAGCTAAAGACTCCGCTGGCTTCTCTTATAATGTTTAATGATATTTTAAAAAATGACTTAACCATAACCGAACAGGAAAGAACTACATTTATCACCGAAAGCAAAAATCAGCTGGATAGAATAGACTGGTTGATAAAAAATCTCCTGAAGATGGCCAGGCTGGAAGCAGGGGTAGTTGAATTCAAAAAAGAGACAGCACCTATTCATATGTCTCTCGAAAAAAGTATAGCAGGGTTAAAATACTTTGCTGATGAAAAAAATATTATTATTTCTGTTGCAGGTGACCGGAGCATATGTGCGAATCATGATGTGAGCTGGACGATAGAAGCTTTTTCAAACATAATAAAAAACTGCATAGAACACAGTTCCAGCGGAGGGAATATAGAAATCAACTGGGAGGAAAACAGTGTATTTCTGGAGGTTGTTATAAGTGATAGAGGAATGGGTATTCCCAGGGAGGAACTGCCAAGAATATTCGATAGGTTTTATAAGGGGCCTAAAAGCTGTAACCCGACTAATATCGGTATTGGACTATATATAACAAAAAATATTATAGAAGGTCAGGGAGGAGCAGTTTATGTTTCCAGTGAACCCGGAAAGGGAACAAAGTTTATTATAAGGTTTATGAAAATAGAATAAATTCATTAATTTGTAAATTATATTTGTAAAGTTGATTTATTATAGTAAAATAATAGTATAAAATAAACGCGCGACCACAGCTGCAATTTCTATATTTGTGTTTTATCAGGTTGTTGCGCGGAATGAATTTAAGGAGGAAAATGTATGACAAATTATGATGTTTATCTTTATGGTATGACCTTGGCTTCAACTATGCATTTATTGACAAAGGAATTTCCCAAAGAGGATTCTTATTCTGAAATAAAGGAGAGTTATATTCTCCCAGGTGGAGAGACCGGCAACTGTGCAGTTGTCCTTGCTTCCTTGGGCTGTAAGGTTAAGGCTGATGGCAATTTTCAAGGCAAAAAAACCATGCCTGTATTAAACCAGTATCTTGTGGAAAGGTTTGGAGTTGATATGTCAAGAACATATAATGACCCTGATTTTGACGGTGTACAGGATATTGTCATAATTGGGGGAAATACCCGTAACTGTTTTGGAACCTTCGGAGCATATTTTAATGACAGGGTAAAAAGATGGAATACTCCAGTAAAAGAGGATATAGCAGATGCCACTGTTGTAGGGCTTGACCCGTTTTTCATGGAACAATCCGAAATAGTGGCTAAGTATTGCAGAGAATTGGGTAAAAAATACGTTACAATAGACTGTAAACCGGATACTATTATACATAAATATTCTGAGGTGAATATCGTATCAAATGAATATATACAGGACAATTATCCCGGCACCGATATAAATGAGCTTTTTAAAACCTATACCGACAATACTGAGGGGCTTGTTATATTTACATTCGGTTCAAGGGAAATCATGTATGGCAGGAAAAACCAGCCGGTACATAGTTTTAAGCCATTTAAGGTACAGGTGCAAAGCACACTGGGGGCTGGAGATTCCTTTAAGGCCGGTGCAGTATACGCAGTTTTCAGACAGATGCCTGATAAAGAGCTGGTTGAATTTGCTGCAGCAACTGCAGCAACAGTGTGTAGCAGATTTCCCTTAGCATTAAATCCGCCTAATTTGGAAATAATAAAGCAATTAATTAAAAAATAGTTGTTTTAAAATTAGTCCTTTCAGTATATAATGTAAATGCGAATGATTCCCATTTGGCTAAATAGTGGAATACTTTTATGATAAAACAGCCTCCCACTGAGGAAAAATTCATAAAAGATAAATTATTTTCACCAGGATTAATTCGGAATCGACTATCAACTACAGGGGAGTACTTGAAAAGGAGGAATTTTTGATTATTAAGAGTAATGCTAAAAGAGAGCTAAAAATTATACTTATGGCAAGTTCAAAAAGTGATTTGAGGAAAAGGATAATATCGTTGGTTTTGGTATCCTGCTTCTTATTCGGTATTATGGCATTTACCGGCTGTTCGACAGCGGATAAAAAAGAGGATGGGGAAAACACTTTCACTATAGTTACCTCATTTTATCCCATGTATGTCTTTACCAAGAATATCATTGGTGACATACCAGGCGTAGAGCTTATCAACATGACCGAGCCCCAGACAGGCTGCCTTCACGACTACCAGCTGATTCCAGCAGATCTGAAGACTCTGGAAAAGGCAGATGCATTTGTCATTAATGGTGCGGGAATGGAAGCCTTTATGGATAAGGTTATTAAGCAGCGCCCTGACCTGGATGTTATCGAGGCTGCCAAGGGTGTTGAGCTGTTAAAGGACGAAAATGGTGAAGACAATCCTCATGTCTGGGTAGGTATCTCAGGTGCAATAACCGAAGTGAAAAACATTGCTGAGGGACTGGCAGCCTCTGATTCAAAGAATGCTGCTGCTTACAGGGAAAATGCCGGGAAATATGTCAAGGAGCTTGAACAGCAGAGAGATAAGATGCATCAGCAGCTGGACGGTTTCAAGAACAAGGATATAGTAACTTTCCATGAAGCTTTCCCCTACTTTGCAAAAGAATTCGGTCTTAACATTGTAGCAGTTGTTGAAAGAGAGCCCGGAACCGAACCCAGTGCAGGTGAGCTGGCCGAATTGATAGACCAGGTAAAGCAAACAAAGGTTAAAGCACTTTTTGCCGAACCCCAATATTCCAAAAAAGCAGCCGAATCTATAGCAAAAGAAACCGGGGCCAAGGTATATCTGCTGGATCCTGTTGTTACCGGTGAAAAGACAGCTCCTGCCGACAGTTATATTAAGACAATGGAACAAAATCTCAAGGTGCTGGTGGAGGCTTTTCAACAAAATGGATAGAAGATTAATTATATAAGGTTAATCAGAAGGTTAAAAGCTTTTATCCTGCATTAAATTCTCAGCACTAAAAAACATCCTGCCCGGGTTTTTCCGGCAGGATGTTTTTATATAATAACTTATTAAATACTTATTTACCTTGTCTACTACTTTTTATACTTAACCAATTTGCTTAACCTTCTGCCATTTTCTTCAGCTTTGAGTACCTCTCCTTGGCGTGCTCTTCAGCCATGCTGAACAATTCCTCGGCTTCTGCAGGGAATTCCTTCACAAGTGAAGAGAACCGTACCTGATTCAGCAGGAAGTCTCTGAACCCGGAATTAGGTTCTTTAGAGTCAAGAATGAAAGGATTCTTGCCCTGCTGCTTCAATTCAGGGTTGTATCTAAAGAGATGCCAGTAGCCGGCGGATACCGCGTTGGCTGAGTTGGCGATACTTCTTCCCATACCGTCCTTGATACCATGGCTAATACAAGGTGCATAAGCAATGATGATAGATGGACCGTTATAGGCCTCAGCTTCAGCTATAGCCTTCAGTAGTTGATTTCTGTCGGCACCGATTCCGACCTGGGCTACATAAACATTTCCATAGGTAATCATTTGCCCTGCCAAATCCTTCTTGGCAGCCTTCTTACCTGAGGAAGCGAATTTTGCTATTGCTGAAGTAGGGGTTGCTTTCGAAGCCTGGCCACCGGTATTTGAGTATATTTCTGTATCAAACACCAGAACGTTTA
>JAEYNI010000348.1 GCA_023412635.1 Bacillota bacterium | reverse complement strand
AATAGCTCCTTGAGCCCCTATTTGGGACAATTCCTTGACAATTCGTACAAACTCAGCCTTAGATTTCTCTGAAATTATTCCAAGGCATAGTTCGTTATATATAACAGAATTTACTATTTCAATATCTCTTTCATTTGGTATTAAGACATCTATTCCCCGGCTTATAAGCTTGCTTTTGTAAAAGTCCTGTGTCATAGTGTATTTTGTTCCCAGAAGTGCCACCTTGTTTATGTTGGCCTTTCTTAGTTCATCTCCCGTAGCATCCGCAATATGAATAATTGGTATGGAAATTTTAGATTGTATCTGCGGAGCAACCTTGTGCATGGTATTTGTGCATATAATAATAAAATGAGCACCTGCTCGTTCCAAACTTATTGCGGTGTCTGTCAGAACTTCCCCGCTTTTTTCCCACTGTCCGTTTGCCTGATATTTCTCAATTTCATCAAAATCCACGCTGTACAGCAAGCATTTAGCCGAATGAAATCCTCCCAATTGCATTTTTACAGTTTCATTAATTATTTGGTAATATGTCACTGTGCTTTCCCAGCTCATCCCGCCAATTAATCCAATTGTTTTCATTTGTTACTGTACCTCCCGCTTATTTTTTCACCAAATGTAACATTAATTTAATTAAAATATAACAGTTTTATCTCCCTAACGTATATAAAAATTATAATCTAATTTAAGAACCATGTTCCATAATATAAGATACAACTTCATCAGGAGGAATGCCCAAAGCAACTGCAAATTCTTCATATAGGTTTTTCTCGGCTGCTTTCATGATATCCTCATCTGTTCTGGCAAGTTTTTTACCCTGAATAGATTTTTTATGTTGTTCAAGATATATTGTCTTAATCAGCTTGATCCACTGCTCACTGTCACCTGTTCTGAGAGCCGCCTTAAAGCTTTCATTTCTTTGTCTGTCATTACTTATCCAATAAGTTTCCTTCTGGGGCATTGATTCTATCAGCGATAATACACCCTCTTTGGAAAGAGTTGTTCTCATATTGTTTCTGGGATTATTTACAGGAGTTTTGATTGTTAAATTATTTCCGTAGGCTGGTTTTAAAATATAGTATTCAGTTTCATTACCAGTGATATCCTTTTCTCTTCTGACATCTACAATTTTGTATACTCCCATTGAGTTGTATATAACATATTCATTTATTTTAAACATGACTTTCTCCTTACTTTTTTCACATTTGTTGGGCACTATATAATCTTTCTTTTTTCGGCAAAAAAGTAAAAAGCAGCTTCGACAACGCCCCAATTATCGAACCTGCTACAATAATTTTATCATAAATATCTTTATACTGTAAGTGCTTTTTTCTGTAAAAGGGTACGAGTGTCCCTAAAGATTCCCTGCATTATAACGTAGGACGGATAAAATAGTTATACCCATTTTGTCGCTTGTCGTATAATGTAAACTATGGTAATATGTATTAGCAATTCATTAACTTTCACTAATTGTATTATTTAAGGGGAAAAACAAATACTATGAAAGTTTTATAGAAGTAATAAAATTAAACTTCAAGGTTATGTTCCAATATAGATGGACTATGGCAATTTCAGTGCTTTTTCAGCCCATATTACTAGCTATAAATATAGCACTCTTTAAAAGTATATATGCTTATAATGATACAACAAGCATAAAGGGTTATGGCTTTGAGCAGATGGTATGGTATTATACTGCATATTACGTGGTCCTCAGCTTTGTATGGAACGGTATCACTAATCAAATTTCAAGGAAAATTCTAACAGGTGAGCTGGCTACAGATTTTTTGAAACCTATTTCAATATTCCGTTTTTATCTGGCTTCAGCTGTCTCTTCAAGATTTATGGCATTGCTGGTGGAATTTGTCCCCGGCATGATAATTTACAGTCTGATCCTGTTCCCTAAATTTATTACAATACAGTCTTTTCTCAGTTTTGTTGTTATAGCTGTACTGGCGTTTGTTCTTAACTTTATGTATTCATTTCTCCTTGGAATGTCTGCGATGATCATCAAGAACAATATGTCAATAAACGCCATTAGAGAGGTTCTACAGGCTATAGTAGGAGGAGGTCTTATTCCTCTGGAGTTCATGCCCGTTTGGTTGAACAGAATTTTTGACTTTTTACCCTTCAAGTACATAATATACTGGCCGATTCAATTCTTCCTCAACAGAGTTGAAGGTAATTGCCTGGAAATGTTAGTTAGAATAGGACTCCTACAACTTGTCTGGATTATTATATTTTATATAGCAATTCAAATTCTGTGGAAGCGCCTAGTAAAGAGATTCTGTGCTGCTGGAGGCTAACTTAAAAGCGCATTAGTGAGACATCGTACACTTCACAGAAAAGAAACACAAGTTTTTTCACTGTTAAATCGCATGCAAAACGTACTTGTACTTTGACATGCAGATTGGAGATAGTATGCTTAAATTACTGAAATTAATTAAACTGTTCCTTTGGAACGGTAAAATGGGTATAGCACGAAGTATAGAGTATAGATTCGACTTTATTCTGGGAACTGTTATATCCTTGGCTTTTGCCTGTGCAGGACCCATTCTTCAATATCTAATATTTACGCAGACAAAAGGCTTTCCCGGTTGGAACCTGGAACAGATTATCTTATTTCAGGGCTTACTATTGTTCACAATCGGTTTAAAGGGTATGGCTTTTGGCAGTATACCCTACTTCATATACGGTTTAGTAAGGCAGGGTGATTTTGACAGGCTGTTGCTGAAACCATACCCTCCTATAGGCATAATATTAGCAAGCGGGTTCAATTTTAACGATATAGGCGCTCTGCTTTCAGGTGCAGTAATATCTGTTTACTCTATTATTAAAATGAATCTGCATATAGGCTTTGTACAGATTGGCGTATTTCTCCTAGCAATCGTTTTCGGCCTGATTCTTTATATGGGGTTTGAAATCTTGTACAGCAGCATAGTAATAATGCTCGTACAAATCGGAAGGCTTGAGGAATTGATGTATCATTTGTTAAGATTTGGAGAATTTCCTGTTAATATTTTTCCCAAGGCCCTGCAGACAGCCTTGATTACAGTAATACCTTTTGCCGTATGGGTAAATATCCCTGCAAATGCATTATTGAGCAGGCTTGATTACACTATTTTTATCACTTTTGCATTCTGTCTGCTGTTCTTCTATGGAAGTCTAAAGATATGGAACTTGTGTCTGAAAAATTATACCAGTGCGGGAGGTTAGCTTGAAAGACTTCGCTAATGCTCGTCTTCCAAATTAACCTATGAATTTATGGCCGTGCGAAATATTTAAAGTATTTTCAATACTTTAAAATCGCACATGGCCAATTAACCTCCTTTATTCGCCCCATTGCGATAAAGGATATATATTTCATTACTATTTGAGGCCACAATGTGGCTCATGGAGGTTAATATGAGCGAATACATAATAAATGTTGAGGGTTTAAAAAAGGATTTTAAGGTACATAAGAGATCAAAATCAGGTATACTGTCTTCACTCAAATCACTATTTGACAGGGATTATAAGCTTGTAACTGCTGTGAATAACCTTGATTTGAAGATACCGAAGGGTGAGATCAGGGGGCTTATCGGTCCCAATGGTGCAGGAAAATCGACTACAATAAAAATTCTTTCGGGTATCCTGTATCCTTCAGAAGGGACCGTCAATGTCATGGGCTACACGCCCTGGACACAAAGGGAAGCGTATGTAAAAAAGATAGGTGTTGTTTTTGGTCAAAAATCCCAGTTGTGGTGGGATCTTCCCGCAATTGATACCTTTGCACTGAACAAGCAGATGTACAGTATCCCTGACAAAGTCTTTGATAAGAATATTGATTATTTTATAGAACTGCTAAATATCGGCGATGTTGTTACAAAACCTGTAAGACAGCTGTCATTGGGTGAAAGAATGAAGTGCGAATTTGTCTGTGCACTTCTACATGAGCCTCCGTTGGTTTACCTTGACGAACCTACTATAGGTCTAGACATTATTTCAAAGGAAGCCATAAGGTCCTTCATAAAAATGGTAAACAAGGATTTAGGAACTACCTTTATAGTCACTACCCATGATTTAAGCGACATTGAAGACCTTTGTGAAAACGTCAGCATAA
>JAEYNI010000291.1 GCA_023412635.1 Bacillota bacterium | reverse complement strand
ACTCTTAATTACAGTAGTTACTTTCTTTATTTCTATCTTTATGTCTTTTTTCTCAAATGAAACAATAAGATATGCTTCAACAGTAGTTTCCTTTCTTATAGTTTTTGGTATAATCATAATCAATATACTATTTGATCTTATAGGTACTGCTGCAACAGCAGCAGATGAGGCACCTTTTCACTCAATGGCTTCCAGAAAACTCTATGGAGCAAAACATGCCATAAGATTAATCAGAAATGCAGATAAGGTTTCAAATTTCTGCAATGACGTTGTTGGTGATATATGTGGTGTCATCAGCGGTACTGCGGCAGCTTATATTGTATATAAGTTTTCCGGAGGTGGGAGTCAGGCTGAAAACAGTGTATTTGGGTTATCCATTACAGCTATGGTAGCATCTCTTACTGTAGGGGGAAAGGCACTTGGAAAAACAGTTGCACTACAGAATAGCAATTTCATAATTTATAAGGTTGCCATCGTTACAAATTTTTTGTTTGGTCGCTTTAGCTTAATTAAAACTAAGAAAAAATGGAATAATAAAAAGAACAAAAATAAAAAAAAGAAAAGAACAATAGAAAACAAAGGAGAATAACAGTGGGGTACTTGGAAAATATAAACTCTCCTGATGATATAAAAGAGTTAAATACTACGGAATTGTCTGTACTAGCTGAAGAAATCAGAAATTTTCTTATAAATAAGGTTTCAAAAACCGGAGGACATTTGGCATCAAACTTGGGAGTAGTTGAACTGACACTAGCCATTCACAAAATATTTGAGACCGATTTTGACCAGGTAGTATGGGATGTAGGTCATCAGTCATATGTCCATAAAATATTGACTGGTCGAAAAGATGATTTTGACACTTTGAGGAAACTGGGAGGTCTGGCCGGTTTCCCTAAAACATGTGAAAGCAGGCATGATTGCTTTAATACAGGGCATAGCAGTACATCAATTTCTGCCGCACTTGGTATTGCAAGAGCAAGAGATTTAATGCAGGAAAAGTACAGTGTTATTGCAGTGATCGGAGATGGTGCCATGACGGGTGGGATGGCATATGAAGCCTTGAACGATGCCGGCAGGTCCACCTCAAATTTCATAGTAATATTAAATGATAATGAAATGTCCATTGCACAAAATGTTGGGGGTATGTCAAAGTACTTTAGCAAGCTGCGTACTGACCCCTTTTATACAAAGACAAAGGAAGACATAGAAAATTTTCTTGACAGAATGCCCAATTTCAGCAAAAAGGCCAGACGCGCCATATCAAAATTAAAGGGTACTGTGAAGTATATTTTTACTCCGGGTATTTTCTTTGAGCAACTGGGATACAAATATTACGGACCAATAGACGGTCATAATATTGAAGAGATAAGTAAAGCTTTAGTAGCTGCTAAAAAAATCAAGGGACCAGTTCTGGTTCATATAAATACACAAAAGGGTAAGGGCTATTCCTTTGCAGAAGAAAGCCCTGACAGGTTTCACGGCATAGCACCCTTCGAGGTTGAAACCGGAGAGACTTTTGGTAACAAAGCTCCGGACTACTCGGAAGTATTTGGAGATACCCTGTGTACTTTGGCTGCTTGTGATGAAAGGATAGTAGCAATTTCTGCTGCGATGGCCAAGGGTACAGGGTTGTTCAGGTTCAGTAACGAGTATCCCAACAGGTTTTTTGATGTGGGAATAGCTGAGCAGCACGCAGTGACCTCTGCGGCAGGAATGGCTGCTAAAGGACTGGTTCCCGTAGTGGCAATATACTCATCCTTTTTGCAGAGAGCTTACGATCAGATAATTCATGATGTGGCAACACAAAAACTGCATGTGATATTTTCTCTTGACAGAGCAGGTATTGTTGGTGAAGACGGCGAAACACATCAGGGTACATTCGATTTATCCTATCTGAGCCATATTCCCAATATGACGGTTATGGCTCCGGCGGATTATTATGAGCTTAGACAGATGCTGGATTATGCAGTGAACCGGCATAAAGGTCCTGTGGCCATAAGATATCCCAGAGGCAGAGGGAAGGATAATTTGGGAGCGAGAATACCTCTTGAACCTGGTAAAGCAGCTGTTCTGAGGGAAGGTGAGAATGTTTGCATACTTGCTGTGGGGAGTATGGTAGATACAGCTCTTCTGGCAGCTGACATTCTTGAAAAGTCCGGCATAAGTACTCAGGTAGTAAGTGCAAGGTTTGTCAAGCCAATTGATGAAGAGCTATTGGTTAAAATTTCAAAGGAATTTGATTTTATAATTACTATTGAAGATAACTACGCTTCAGGCGGTTTTGGAAGTAAAGTACTTGATTTTCTCAACAGCAGGGGACTCAATAAGAATATAGACATTCTTGGGCTACCCGATGAATTTATTCCGCACGGCTCCAGGGCAGAATTACTTAAAAGACTTGGTTTGGGTGCAGACGAGATTGCAGATTATATTAAAAATAAAGTAAATTCTAATAAGCTTAACAAAAAAGAATAGGGGTATTCTGGAGGGAAATTTGGATAAGGAAAGACTTGATATATTACTGGTAAACAAGGGCTTGTTCGACAGTCGTGAAAAAAGTAAAAGTGCCATAATGGCAGGAGTAGTTTGGATAGACGGACAGCGGGAGGACAAGCCAGGTACAAAGGTGCCTGTAGACTGTCAGATAGATGTTAAGGAAAATGCAAATCCTTTTGTAAGCAGAGGTGGGCTGAAGCTGGCTAAGGCAATAAGCGAGTTCGAAATCGTTCTTGAGGGTAAAACCTGTATGGACATAGGTGCTTCAACAGGAGGGTTTACTGATTGCATGCTTAAAAATGGCGCTTCAAAGGTGGTTGCTATTGATGTGGGGTATGGACAGCTTGCATGGGAGCTAAGAAATGATAATCGTGTCATATGTATGGAGAGAACAAACGTAAGGTATGTTAAGCCTGAGGATATAGGATTTTTATCAGATTTTGCGTCAATCGACGTATCTTTCATTTCACTTACAAAAGTTATGCCGGCAGTACTGGATTTACTTAAAGAGGAGTCGGAACTTGTCTGCCTAATAAAACCTCAGTTTGAAGCTGGGCGGGAAAAGGTCGGCAAGCACGGTGTGGTTAGGGATAGCGGAGTACATAAAGAGGTAATAAGTAATATAATCAATTTTGTACTTGAACGAAAACTCTTTATTAAACGGCTTTCATATTCTCCTATTAAAGGGCCTGAAGGTAACATTGAATACTTGATTTATTTATCAAAAAAAACTGGTTCAGGAGCAGAGGAAAATCCTAATCAATTGGTTGATACAGTAGTTAACCAGGCGCATAATGAGCTGAGTTCAACGTAGTCATTAATTCTTATGGCAGGCGCAGTAATTATTTGAAATTATTTTTCCTTTTTACAGCAATTCTTTGCAAAAAGTCAGGCCTTTTGCTAAACTGTATAAGTGACGATGTATCAAACTTATACGTTATTACGAGGCAGTAATATGTACTATAATCAAAAAATTTGCTTTGAATTGAGGCGTTATAAAGAAGGCATTTGGAGGGCAATATGAAGAATATCGGAATAATAACTAACAGTGACAAAGACGTAGGATTTGCCTATACTAATATGCTTATCGATAGTATAAGAAAGTTTGGGGGACAGGCTATTCTACCTACCAAATCCTTAACAAAAGGTATGGAAGGGCTTGATAACGAAGTTAAAGAGATTTGTTGTAAGTGTGACTTGATCATTTGCCTTGGAGGCGACGGTACTTTTTTAAGAACAGCCAGAACAGCTTATTTGCATGACCTCCCTATTTTAGGCATCAATTTAGGTTCCCTTGGTTTTCTAACCGATATAGAAAAAGGTGAAATTGACAAAGCTGTAGAAAATATATTTCTAAACAATTATTGCATTGAAGAAAGAATGATGCTTTCATCCCAGATATATAAAGATGGTAAGCTATTTGCAGAGGATGTGGCAATTAACGACGTATCCATATCAAGAGCGGGAATACTTAGAATACTGAACTTAAGTACTTATATTGATAATAATTTTTTTGATATGTTTCCCGGAGATGGTATCGTAGTAGCAACACCTACAGGATCAACTGCCTATTCCATGTCAGCAGGTGGACCAATAGCTGAACCAACTTCAAAGCTCATAATAGTAACTCCTATTTGTCCTCATTTGCTGTATTCAAGGTCTTTTGTTGCTTCTGATGAAAGGAAGATTCGAATTTGTGTATCCGACGGCTTTGAACATAAGGCTCTTGTTACTGTGGATGGTCAGAAGAACTATGAAATTACCGGCGGAGATTTTATTGAAATAGAAAAGGCTGCATCTACAGTAAAGATATTAAAAATACATTCTAAAAATTTCTTTACTGTTTTGAGAAATAAAATCTATAACAGGAAAGAGGACTAAAGTATGAAATATAACAGACATGCTAAAATTTTGGAGATTATTGAAAATAATGTAGTAGAAACTCAGGAGGACCTTGCAGACAGGCTTAAGGTACAGGGAATGGATGTTACCCAGGCAACTGTTTCAAGAGATATAAAGGACTTAAGATTGATAAAGGTAATGTCGCAGGATGGAAGATATAAGTATGCAACTTTTTCTCAGTCCGAAAACCAGGTATCAAACCGTTTGATTACAATACTGACTGAAGCTTACGTGTCAAGTGATTATGCAAATAATATTGTTGTTGTAAAGACTTTATCTGGAATGGCACAAGCAGCTGCTTCGGCAATCGATTCTTTAAAATGGCAGGAGATACTTGGTACTATTGCAGGCGATGACACTCTGATAATGGTATGTAGAGCCGAGAAAATCGCTGAAGAAATAGTTAATAAATTCTGTAAAATGATAGGTAAGTAGAGTAATAGTAGCGAAAACACTAACATTACTGTCCGCCTCATGTAGGTTAGTTTGAATGGCCAATCAACCTCCTTTATTCGCCTTTAGCGGATATGGGAGTAGACAAATTCATTACATTTTGTGACCGCTAGGCGGCTCAAAGCCACTAACGTGTCAAAGCCACTAACGTGTCAAAGCCACTAAATAGTGGCTTAGGAGGTTATTATGCTGACACAGCTCGATATTCAAAATATAGCGCTAATTGACAGGCTAAATCTTGAGATCTCGCAAGGTCTTAATGTTTTGACCGGTGAGACCGGTGCCGGTAAATCAATTATAATAGACTCCATAAATGCAGTTCTTGGTGAAAGAGTATCAAAGGACTTAATCAGAACCGGTAGAGATAAAGCCATAATTGAGGCAGTATTTCAATATGATAATACTCAGATTGATAAAATCCTGGAAGAGGCTGGAATTGACAATGAAGACGGTAATATCATACTTTCCAGGGAAATAAGTTTGTCTGGAAAAAATACCTGCAGGATAAACGGGAGATTGGTTAATGTTTCAATGCTAAAGCAGATAGGAGAACTTCTTCTGGATATTCATGGACAGCACGATAACCAATCCCTTCTTAAAACAGAAACACATATCGACCTCCTTGACGCTTTTGGCGGAAGTACAATTGAAAAGCATAAATCAGAATATATGGAGTTGTTTTCTCAATATAAGAGTATAAAAAGCAAACTTCAATCACTTGCCGGGGATAAGGGTGAAATGGCCCGCAGAATGGATATGCTCAATTTTCAAATCGAAGAGATAGAAAATGCCAGGCTGAAAAAAGGTGAAGATGACAGTCTTTTTGCAAAGCGTCATATTCTGGCTAACTCTGAAAGAATAATGAATTCCATTGTAAAGGCATACGAGCTGCTTAATGAGGGTACAAACACTGGAAAGTCAGCTTTGTATAATTCAAACAAAGCGTTACAGGAACTGTCGACTGTTCTGAAGTATGACCCCGAATTGAGTTCGGTCTCAGAAAGACTTGAGTCGGTTATTTATCAGCTTGAAGATATTTGTGAGGAGTTGCGTGGTAAACGGGAGTCAGCCGAGTTCAGTCCTGATGAGTTGATGCATATAGATGAAAGACTGGATATAATTACACGGTTAAAAAGAAAGTATGGTAATACAATCGAAGAGGTCCTTGACTTCCTGGACAAATCCCGCCTGGAATACCAGGAACTGCTTCAAAGTGAAAGTCTTATCGAAGAACTTAACAAGCAATTGACAGAGTTAACAAAGAAGTTGTTAGAGAGTGCTGAAAAACTTCACCTGGGAAGGGAAAAGGCAGCCCTTATACTGGAAAAAAATATAACTGCCGAACTTGAAAATCTTGAAATGAAAAATTCCAGTTTCAAGGTGAATATGACTTTTAATAATGTGGACCGGAGTTTTTCAAAAAATGGTTTAAATACTGCGGAATTCCTTATTTCCAGCAATGCAGGGGAGCCACTCAAGCCCCTTAGTAAAATTGCTTCAGGTGGTGAAATGTCAAGAATTATGCTGGCAATAAAGACTATCCTTGCGAATGTTGATGCAATACCTACTCTGATATTTGATGAAATTGATACGGGAATCAGCGGCAAGGCAGCACAAAAGGTCGGCGAGAAACTATCTTACATATCAAAAACCCATCAGGTGCTCTGTGTCACACATTTGTCCCAATTAGCCTGTATGGCAGATAATCATCTGTATATTGAGAAAAGCTCCGATGGAGGAAACACTTATACTACCGTTAAAGCTCTTGATCATAAAGGAAGAGTACAGGAGATTGCAAGAATAATCGGGGGTACGGATATTACTCCTTTAGCGTTAAAACATTCTGAGGAACTTATAGAGGCTGCTGAATGTTTTAAAAGGAAAATCTGAATTTTTTAGGCAGACTAGAAACCGACTAATTTAAAATAAAAAAAATCAGTGAATTGTTAGTCCATTTACTGATTTTTTTATTTTTTAATATTTTTACTTACTGTAAAATGGTAAAACCAGTTGTCAAATCTACTAATTGTTTCTTTCTTTAATCCAGTTATATAAATGGCTATTTAAAGCCCGTTATTGAGTTTTAATTACCTGCCATGTTTTATTTTACTTGAATAATAAAAATCCATAAAGGTTAACTTATGATTATGATTGCAAGGTCACGCTCAGTTAAAAATGCGTGACTTTGTTCTCATTGAAAGAATATGTAAATAAACGCAAGCAGCCAGAAAATGGTATTTTATTTAACGGGAGCGTGATAAAATGCACTATTTAAAATCCAATAAAAAAAAGCTGTTTGTATTATTATTTGTCTGCTTCTGTGTTATTACACTCAGTTACTTGCAGGCATTTTCTGTAATACCTGAAAGATTGATACTGCTGGAAGGGGAAGAATATATATACAACTTTAAAAGCCTTTACTTTGTAAATATTAAAGCTGATAATAATGAAGCTTTAAAACTTAATAACAACAGTATAAAGGCTAGCGGAAATTATTTAGAGCTTATTTCACCTCTGGCTTTTAAGACAGAAAAGAAGGGTACCGTTAAACTCAATTTTAAAGCTTTTGGTGTCATCCCTCTAAAAACAATGCAGGTTGATATTATTCCAAGTAAAAAGTTAGCAGCATGCGGTAATACGGTAGGAGTTAAAATAAGAATGGATGGAATATTGGTTATCGGGGTTAGTGATGTTGATACCGAGAACGGTATAAGAAAGGCTCCGGCAAAGGACGGAGGTATAAAAGCCGGAGATATAATATATGAAATTAATAATAAGAAACCTGCCGATATAAAAGATATGATACGGCAGATAGACGACAGCAAGGGCGGAAAGTTGGAGGTTAAGTATAAGCGTAACAATAATATATACAAAACTGAAGTTTATCCCATTGTAGGAGTCAATGACAAAAAATATCATATCGGTTTGTGGGTAAGAGATAGCACCGCAGGGATTGGTACTCTGACATTTTATGATCCTGAAACGGGTAGCTTTGGTGCTTTAGGTCATGGCATTACTGACATAGATACCGGATTATTGATGCCTGTTAACAGCGGAGAGGTTTTAGAATCAAATATTATTGCAGTAAAGAAGGGCGAACAGGGGACACCGGGGGAGTTAAAGGGTATATTTTTGGAGAATAAACCACCTATGGGCAATATTTACAAGAATGATGAATGCGGCATCTATGGCAAGGTTCATGAGGGTTACAGAGTATTCAGACAAAGATTATATCCCATAGGAATAAGGGGACAGGTGAAGGTGGGACCTGCTACTATCTTATCCAATATTGAAGGAAATAAAATTGAGGAATTCAATATATATATTGAAAAGGTTGCAAGACAATCCTTTAGCGGGCCCAAGGGAATGGTAATAAAGGTTACAGATAAAAGACTGCTTAATTCTACAGGTGGAATAGTACAAGGTATGTCAGGCAGTCCAATAATTCAAAACGGAAAATTGATAGGTGCGGTTACTCATGTTCTTGTTAATGATCCTACTAGGGGTTATGGAATTTTTATTGAATGGATGCTTAAAAACGTGAACGAAAAAACTGCTTCAAAAAATGATATAGCAAAAGCAGGATAAAACCAATAATTAAACTGAATCTGCTAAAAAAAAATAAATTAGTAGATTCAGTTTAAATATAACAAATGCTGGTATATATGGTATGATGTAAAAAATGAATAATTTTTTCATTTATTGGGTAATAAAATTTAGTTTTTAAATTTCTATTATTATTTTATAAAACAGAGAAATATGGTAGTATTAAGGCGTAGAGAGTGAAAATTGTTTTTGGCTTTTGTTTTGTACTTCGGCAATTAGTGTAAAAAACTTGAAATTATGTCGAGTTCAAAATATAATAGATGCATGACATATTTTGGAAAAATAAATTCTTGGGGGGTTATGGTTTTGA
>JAEYNI010000236.1 GCA_023412635.1 Bacillota bacterium | reverse complement strand
TTATGGAAGTCTGTCTTTCCACTGCACCGATTTCGAAGGCAACCTTTGGCATTCCGTACACTACGCTGGATTGCTCATCCTGTCCAATAGTCCTTGCTCCCTTTCGTCTCATGGTGAGAAGTCCGCGGGCACCATCATAGCCCATTCCCGTAAGTATGATTCCTACAGCTGTACTGCCTGCTTCTTTTGCAACAGAATCAAATAAAACATCCACTGATGGGCAGTGTCCGTTTACTTTTTCTCCATGAAAGGTCTGAACTTTGTATTTATCTCCAATTTTTTTTATTTTCATATGTTTGTCTCCAGGGGCAATCAGTACCTTCCCCGGCTCCAGCCAATCACCGGACTGTGCTTCTCTTACGACTAACTTGGTTTGACTGTCCAGCCTTTGGGCAAACATATTGGAAAAAACCGGAGGAATATGCTGGACTATAAGAATTCCAGGCATGTCAGACGGCAAGCATTTAAGCATTTTATAGACTGCCTCCGTACCTCCTGTCGATGCACCAATGGCTATTATTTTTTTTTCGTTAATTCTTCCCGAAGAATAATTAGCAATATCCGGAAGGTTACTTCCACTTATATTTGCATTTGCTGCAATTTTTATTTTTACTATAACATCCGAAATAAATTTTTCCATGCTTTTTTCCGATTGAATCTCTGGTTTTGATACGAAATCTACAGCCCCAACATTCATCGCATCAAATACTGCCGAGCTTACAGTACTTATTACTATAACAGGTATAGCATGCTGCGGAAGCAGCCTTCTGATAAATTCGATACCGTTCATTTTGGGCATTTCCACATCACAGGTCATTACATCCGGTTCATACTGAAGTATTTTATCTCTCGCGTCAAAAGGGTCTGTTGCTCTTGCAACAACTTCAATAGCAGGATCTGTTTCAATACCTCTTGCTATTACTTCCCTGAAAAATATACTGTCATCAACAACCAATACCCGGATTCTCCTGCCGGTCATAACCCCTCACCCCTTCATTCTTTTCTGTAAACCGACGGTAATATGTACTTAAAATTTGTTGTTTCCCTGTTTAAGGATTCGGAATGACCAATAAACAAGTATCCCCCGTATTCCAGGTGGTTATATAGCTTCTCAACCAATCTGGTTTTTGTTTCATTGTCAAAATATATCATTACATTACGGCAGAAAATAGTATGTAGCTTTTTTTTGAAAGGAAATATATCATCCATAAGGTTCAATTTTCTATAAATCACTTCATTTTTTATTTTATCAATAACAATTGAATTTTCATAATCATAAGTTCTAAAATAGGCTGATTTCCAGCTCGCGGGCAGAGGAGCTATTCTTTCATTGTTGTATATCCCCTTCTTAGCTGTCTCCAATACCTGTTCAGATATATCTGTAGCTAGTATTTTCGTATCCCACCACAGTTTTGACTTACCGAAAAATTCATCAATCAACATTGCCAGAGTATAAGCTTCTTCTCCAGTTGAACATGCAGCACACCAAATTCTGAGATCCTTTTCCTTGACGGTGCCCGACAGATAGGGTAGTACCTTATCTCTAAAATAGTGGAAATGGCTTGCTTCCCTCATAAAAAAGGTATGGTTGGTTGTAATCCTGTCAACTAGAGTAATTACAGCATCACCAGATTTGTCCGAGACTAGATGGTGGTAGTACTCTGTGAAATTTGAGAACCCCTCCTGCTGTAGAACATTATGAAGTCTGCCCGAGACCAGTGTCATCTTTTCTTCCTTAAGCCTGATTCCATAGTTTGACTTAATATAGTCTGATAACTGCTGGAATTCTTTTCTGGTTATTTCTACCAAAGAAAACGCACTCCTATTGTGTTTTATTTTCAAATGAAATAATTATCTGGGAGCGGTTCAGATTACACCACTCCCAGAGTTTTTCCAGGTATATCCTATCAGTGCTTTTTTAACTCAATACTTTCCGAATTCCTTATCACTGAGAATTATCTTTTTTGAGGAGGGGACGGAACTCCCCTTATTCACTTCACTTACTGAGGCAGTACCTTTTCGTGTATTCATCTGATCCAACATTTTTATTATGCTGGGATTTAATTCATCCATACCCCTGTAGTTCTGAATAACATTCTGGACTTTTCTCAATTTAAACCTTGCTACCTGTTCCTTAAGTAATTCTGCCTGACTTGAAAGTTCCTCACTGGCAGCAGCACTTTCTTCAGAAGTAGCAGAGTTGGTCTGAACCACCTCGGATACCTGCATGATGCCTTGATTAACTTGTGCTATTCCCGAGGCTTGCTCATTTGAAGCAATAGCTATACTGCTTACAAGGTTGGCTACCTTTGTTACATCCTCAACTATTTTATTAAGTGCCTCGGCAGTCTGGTTTGCAATTTTTGTACCACCTTCAACCTTCTTGATAGAGCCTTCTATCATGTCGGTAGTTTCTTTGGCCGCATTAGCTGATCTTGCTGCAAGGTTACGGACTTCTTCGGCCACAACTGCAAAGCCTTTTCCGTGCTGTCCTGCCCTGGCTGCTTCCACCGCCGCGTTAAGTGCAAGAATATTGGTTTGAAAAGCTATATCATCTATAACCTTGATTATTTTTGAAATATTGCTGGAGGATTCATTGATTTCCTCCATTGCATTGAGCATTTCTTTCATTTGATCATTTCCCTGAGTAGCATTACCCTTGGCTGTAACAGCAAGAGAATTAGCCTGACTTGCATTATCAGCATTAAGCCTGGTCTGAGATGCAATTTCTTCAAGGGAGGCGGTAAGTTCCTCAACCGAACTTGCCTGCTCAGTAGCCCCTTGCGATAAAGCCATACTGGAATCTGAAACCTGTCTGGCTCCCGAAGCTACCTGTTCAGATGCCATATTAATATTTGACATAACATCATTAAGATTGTCTGTCATTCTTGAAAAGGCTTTGGCTAAATTTCCGATTTCATCTTTTGACGAGATGTCTACAGAAACGTCAAGGTTTCCGTCTGCTATCTGATTTGCTGAAAGAACCAGCTTATTAAGAGGTCTGCTGATTATTCCGGCCATTAATACACCTAATCCAATTGAGAGGAGAATAACCGCTACGATTATACCAATCATAAGTAGCGATTGGTTTTCATAATCAATAGTGTTTTGAGCTGATTTGCTCAGTGCCTTTTCCTCATTGTATGCTATTAGTTCATTAATACAATCCTCTACTTTTACTCTGGCATTGGTAAATTCGGGCATACGTGAAATGGATTCATCATACTTACCTGCCTTGATCATTTCAAGATGTTCCGTTCGAATATCTCTATATGTATTAAGGTTGGTCTTTAGCCTTTCGAACAGCTCCCTGTCGGTTTTATCATTTCCAATAGTTTTTTCATATTCGGATATAATTTTGTTAGTTTCATCTGACAAAGAATTTATTTCGTCATATCTGTCCTGAAGCTTTGAAGTATCCCTCTCATATACCATAAGAAAATAATTAGACCTGATTAGAAGAACCCCTCTCTGTATCTTGGCAAGGCTGGTTGCAGGAATAAAGTTATCATTGTACATTTCGTCACCACGGGTATTGAGTGTGTCCATATTGGTGATACCCATAAAGCCGACTATACCTGTAAATATTGCAAGAATAATAAAACAAATAATTAACTTTACTCTTATCTTTAAATTTATGAACCATTTCATATAAAATCCCCCCTAGATATTTAAAAGATTATCGGTATCCTCATCATTTAAGAGTTTATTACAGTCCAGCAGCAGCTTAACTTCTCCGTGAACCTTGCCTATCCCCTTCACATACCTGTTTCCGCCCTTGGTTACTTCAGGCGGAGCTACAATTTCGGTATCCGGTATGGTTATAACCTCAGATACACTGTCCACAATCAAGCCAATGGATAAATCGTTTATATCTATTACAATTACACAGGTTCTATCATTATAGTCTCTGAAGCTTTTTCTGAACCTGAGCCTTACATCCATAACCGGAATTATCTTACCCCTCAGATTAATTATCCCCCTTACATAATCAGGGAGCTCAGGCACCTCGGTAATGGGTTGAATGCCAATTATTTCGGTTACATGAGTGATTTCAATCCCATAGACTTCCCTATCAAGATTGAAGGTGAGAAATCTGCCCTTCTGGGTATCTTCCTCCTGTTCCAGCATTTCTTTTTCAGTTAATTCTTGTTCTAGCATCTCAGTCATACAACTTCTCCTTTCAGGTAAAATTATATATCTCTATATATTTATCAGCCCTCCGATATCCAGAATAAGGCTTATACTGCCGTCACCCAGCAATGTGCAACCGGTGAGTCCCTTGACCTTACGTTTTGTTTTTATGTATTGGGGCAATGCCTTGACTACCACCTGTTGCTGGCCAAGCAATTCATCAGCAAAAATACAAAGGGTTTTGTTTTCATGCTCAACCATTATAAGAATTCCATCAGTGAATTCGGTAATATCGGTGTTAACCTTGTATAAATTATGAAGCCTGAGAATCGGATAGCATTTGCCTCTGACCATAATCATTTCATTTCCGTCAGGATCCTTTATAAGATCCTTTGAGTTTGGTCTGAAAGATTCCTTTATGGCCTTTGTTGGTATAGTATACCGGGAATTGCCTACCTGAATATTCATACCGTCAATGATTGCTAATGTCAGAGGTATTTTGAGGGTAATAACAGAGCCTTTTCCCACTTCACTATCTACAGAGACTGATCCTCCAACAGATTCTATATTACGCACAACAACATCCATACCAACACCTCTACCGCTGAATTCGGTGACATTCTCCTTTGTAGAAAAACCCGGCATAAAAATAAGGTTATATATTTCCCTATCGGTCATATCAGCTGCTGGTCTTGGCAACAAGCCGTTTTCCTCGGCTTTCTTTATAATGTTGTTTTTGTTAAGGCCTCTTCCGTCATCTCTTACAAGAATTACCACATCACTTCCGGAATTTTTCGCCTCCAGTGTCACTGTTCCTGCGGGCGGTTTACCTCCTGCTTTCCTGACATCGGCAGTTTCAATGCCATGATCAATTGAGTTTCTTACCAGATGCATCAAAGGGTCGGATATGTGTTCGATAATATTCTTATCAACTTCAGTTTCTTCCCCTATAAGTTCTAATTTTACCTCCTTGCTCAATTTCTTACTCATGTCCCTGACAATTCTGAACATCTTCTGAAATGTCATAGCTAAAGGAACCATTCTGATTGACATAACCATGTCCTGTATGTCACTGGTTATCTTATGCAACTGACTGGCGGCTTTATGGAAATTGTCCAGTTGGAGATCTTTCAAATCAGGATTTTGGGTTACCATTGCTTCCGAAATAACCATTTCTCCTACAAGGTCCATAAGTTTATCCAGTTTGGTAATACTGACACTTATGATATTCTGTCCTATTCCGGCAG
>JAEYNI010000202.1 GCA_023412635.1 Bacillota bacterium | reverse complement strand
GTCCTTTTATTGAGACATTTCTTTTTGCAAGGAATTGAAGGACATTTTCATCAAAGGCAAATATTTTATGAGCATTATAATTAAGATACTCACAGTACTCTTCATCCATAATCAGACCATGTTTTATAACTTCAGCCAGACCTGCTGACACTTCACGCTTTGGAAGTGATTTTATTGTATTTACATTAATAAATACAAGCTTGGGCTGATAAAAAGCTCCAACAGCATTTTTATGTCCGTGAAAATCTACACCTGTTTTTCCTCCAACACTGCTGTCTGCCTGAGATAACAATGTAGTTGGTATTTGCACAAAATTTATGCCTCTCATGTATGTAGCTGCGGCGAAGCCCGAGATATCGCCTACGACGCCTCCGCCCAGTGCAACAAGAGTACTGCTTCTATCCAGTTTGTGTTCTATGAGCTTCCCATATATCCCAGACACGGCGTCAAGAGTTTTGTGCTCTTCGCCGGGAACAAGGACGTGCTTGTATACCTCAAAGCCGTTTTCCTCAAACTTTTTAACACATTCATCGGAATAAAGCCTATCAACGTTTTCATCAGTTACAATAATAAGCTTTTTCCCAGTTCTTAATGCTAATACCGTTCTACCAAGTTCCTCAAAACTGGTAGTTATACAAATAGGATAACTTCTTTCCTTTAAATTAATCGTGTGTCTAATCATTTTTCTCTCCATGTCTACCGTTTGTTCATGGTCTACCATACTTCGTTCTTATCGTGTCAGCCGAACGCTAACATACCCCTGCATTCTTATACGCGAAAAACATTTTGAGTTCCCAATGAGGGTACTCAAAATGTTTTTCAATGCTTATTGTTAATCCTGAAAGTCAATTATTCAACTACTTCAGCACACCTTTTGCAAAGGGTAGGATGCTTGTCATCATTGCCTACATATTCACTATACATCCAACATCTTTCACATTTTTCTCCGGGAGCCTGTTCAACTGCAATCTTTATAGCTGGCATTTCTTCACCGTTCTGAGCCTCTTGGGAAGCCTCCTGGAGTTTCTTGACCTCAGCACTTGAAATGATAAATATAGTTACCAGTTCCGCTTCAATGCTCTTGATAAAATTATAATCATTACCGTCTGCATAAATTGTCACCTTGGCATTTAAGGAGTGACCTATTGTCTTGTTTGTTCTTGCAACTTCCAGTGCTTTTGAAACATCTGAACGTAAAGCAAGAATTTTATCCCATTTTTCAGCTAAAGCAGTATCTATATATTTCTCATTTATTTCAGGCCAGCTGTTGAGCTGAACACTTTCTACATCATCACCTGCTCTGTGAGGCATGAACTGCCATATCTCTTCTGTGGTGAATGCAAGTACAGGTGTAAGCATCCTTACCAGTGACTGAAGTATTTCGTACATAACAGTCTGAGCAGCTTTTCTTTCCTTTGATTCAGGCTTTGAGGTGTAAAGTCTGTCCTTTATTATATCCAGATAGAAGTTACTCATATCAACAACACAGAAGTTGTGTATTGAATGGAACATCATATGGAATTCATAAGAGCTGTAAGCCTCATTTACCTTTTTGATCAAGTTGGTCATTTTGTATAAAGCCCATCTGTCAAGCTCATTCATCTCGCTGTAGTCAACGCTGTCAGTGTTAGGGTTGAAGTCGTTGATATTTCCAAGGATGTATCTGGCGGTATTTCTGATTTTTCTATATACTTCGGAAAGCTGTTTTAGCAAATCCTTTGAAATTTTAATATCGGTAGTATAGTCGGAGGAAGCAACCCATAGTCTTAATATATCCGCTCCGTATTCTTTTATAACATCTGCAGGGTCAATACCGTTGCCCAGGGATTTTGACATCTTCCTCTTTTCTTCATCTATAACATAACCATGAGTCAGAACCTTTTTATAAGGTGCACCGCCTCTTGTTGCCACTGATGTCAAAAGTGAAGACTGGAACCAGCCGCGATGCTGATCGCTGCCTTCCAGATAAAGGTCGGCAGGCCATACGAGATCTTCTCTTTCTTCCAGAACTGCCGCGTGGCTGGAGCCGCTGTCAAACCATACATCCATTATGTCTGTTTCCTTGGTGAACTCGCCGTGACCGCAGGAGCATTTTGTATTCTTAGGTAATATCTCGGAAGCATCCAGCGCATACCACGCATTTGAACCCTTTTCCCTGAAAAGGTCTGCTACTGCCTTTATGCTTTCGTCTGTAATCAGTTCCTTACCGCAATCCTTACAGTAGAAGATCGGAATAGGTACTCCCCAGATTCTTTGTCTGGAAATACACCAGTCGCCTCTATCCCTTACCATGTTGGTGATTCTTTCCTGTCCCCATTCGGGTACCCATTTAACAGTCTTTATTGCCTCAAGAGCATCCTCTCTGAAGCTGTCTATTGAAGCAAACCACTGTTCTGTAGCACGGAATATAATTGGCTCCTTACATCTCCAGCAGTGTGGGTATTGATGGGAGATTTTTTCTGAAGCCAGCAGTCTTCCGTCCTGTGTCAGTCTCTCAATAATTGCAGCATTTGATTTTTTATAATACAAGCCTGCGAACGGACCTGCTTCCTTAGTAAGGTAGCCTTTGCTGTCAACTGGTACAACTGTAGGAATCTTATACTTTTGGCAAACAATAAAGTCTTCGGCACCATGTCCTGGTGCAGTATGAACACAGCCGGTACCTGCCTCAAGAGTTACATGGTCACCTACTATAACTAATGAATCTCTTTCAATAAACGGATGTTGGCAAACCATACCTTCCAGTTCGTTTCCTTTATACTGGGCTACAGTTTCATAATCTGTTATCTCTGCTGCTTTCATGGTATTTTCAACAAGTTCGGTGGCAAGAACATAGTATTCATCGTTTGCCTTAACAATTGAGTAATCAAAGTTTTCATTCAGACATATTGCCAGATTGGCCGGCAAGGTCCAGGTGGTTGTTGTCCATATTACAAAGTTAACCTTACCTTTTTCAGCAACACCATTAAACAGGCCTTTATCATCTTTAACCTGAAATTTCACGTATATTGATAAAGTTGTATCATCAGCGTATTCTATTTCAGCTTCGGCTAGTGCAGTTTCACAATCCGGACACCAGTAAACAGGCTTCAGACCTTTGTAGATATGTCCTTTTTTACACATTCCTCCAAAAACCTCTACTTGCTTTGCTTCAAATTCAGGCTTTAAAGTAATGTATGGGTTTTCCCAGTCCGCTCTTACTCCAAGACGTTTGAAAGCGTTTCTCTGTATATCCAGATATTTCATTGCAAAACCTTCGCAGGCTTCTCTGAATACTACAGGGCCTACCTCATGTCTTTTAAGACCGAGTTCCTTAATGGCTCTCTGCTCTATGGGCAGTCCGTGAGTATCCCAACCTGGAACAAAAGGTGTATAGTAACCGGCCATACTATGGTATTTTACAACTATATCTTTTAGTATCTTATTTAATGAAGTGCCGAGATGGATTCCACCGTTTGCATAAGGCGGTCCGTCATGTAAAATAAAAACCGGCTTTCCTTTAGCTTTTTCAAGTTGCTTATGATAAATATCCATGTCTTCCCACTTTTGCAGGAATTCAGGTTCTCTTTGTGGCAGATTTGCTCTCATCGGGAAATCTGTTTGTGGCAGATTCAAGGTCTTTCCATAATCTTCTGACATCTTAAAATTACCTCCATAATTTTGTTAATAGAATTAATTACAAATATAAAGCCTCGTCCCTAAGTCAATTAATATTGACCTGAAAGGGACGAGGCTGTTTTCGCGGTACCACCCAATTTATTTTGTCACATGTTGAATACTTTGGACATAGAAACTAAAACGTGACAATAATCACTTCATTCTTTAACGGCTCATCACCGGCACACC
>JAEYNI010000180.1 GCA_023412635.1 Bacillota bacterium | reverse complement strand
AAGGTGAAGAACGGCAGGCAAGAGAAGCTGCATTGCATTTCACAACACTGTTCTCACACCCTGATGTTGAATCCATAACCTGGTGGGATTTTGTTGACGGGCTCTGGCTTGGTGCTCCATCCGGGTTCCTGACAGAGGAAAATAGAGTTAAGCCGATTTATAATGAGATTCACAGGCTTATAAAAGGGGAATGGTGGACTAAGGAGTATTCTGCCGTATCGGATGAACAGGGTACTATAGAGGTTGTAGGCTATTTAGGGGATTATGAACTGGAATATCATGGGAAAGCAATTTCCTTTACAGTTGATAGGGTAAATGACCAATTTACTGTGGTGATATAGGGCCCCGATAGTAACATTCGGAGTAAAAGCAACAATTAATTTAACTATATAAAATCATTATTTATATAAAGCTATAGAAACAAAAAAACTATGGAAAAATTCCATAGTTTTTTTGTATAATCGAAAGCCTATTGACATACTAAATCAGAAACATTATACTGAGTTTATACTCGGTGAGTTGTTACTCAATGAAATGGAGATGAAGATGCTGCACTCAACAATTACAAATACTACAAATGTCTCAAATATATCAGATACCGAAAATAACAAACAAACAGAGGCAAAGCAAGCAAACGAGCAAACAGGCTTGAATAAACGTCAGAAGCAGAAGCTGCAGACAAGAAGCCTGTTAATTGAAACTGCACTGAAGCTTTATGGGGCAAATGGGTTTACAAGTACTACCACACTTATGATTGCAAAGGAAGCAAAGGTCTCACACGGTACGGTATTTGCTCATTTCAGTACTCAGGAGGAGCTGCTTTCAGCAGTTATTAATGAATTTGGAAAAAGGATTAATTTAAGACTCCATGAGCTGGCTGCTTGCAGAAACAGTTTAAGAGAACTGCTTGAGGCTCACATTGAGGGCTTAATGGATTTTGAAGACTTTTATTGCAGGCTTGTCAGCGAAAAGAGACTATTGCCTGATGAAGCAAAAAATACCTTCATACTAATACAATCAACAATATCCTTTCATATAAGTCAGGCATATGAGAGAGAGGCAGCCACGGGCTGTTTGAAAAATCTTCAGGTCCATATGGTGTTTAATGGCTGGATGGGTTTGATCCATCACTATTTAACCAATAATGAGCTTTTCTGTCCTGGAGAATCGGTATTACAGCGTTATGGGCAGGAATTAATAAATTATTATATGGACTTATTAACCGTAAGTACAAATAAATAATCTAATAAATATTAACCAAAGGTACATGGATTGAATACATAAGTTATTAATCGGTACCGGAAAGGATAATCAAATGAACAGCAATACAAGTGTAAATCCAGAGTTCGGCAATCCTATGGAAGTATTTCAAAGGGAAGCCCCGGAGGCAGCACAGGCATTTAATAACCTAATAAGGGAATTGGCATCCTCCGAAGGATTGGATGCTAAAACAAAGCAGCTGATTTATATCGGAATGAAAGCATCCCAGGGTGATACTGCTGCTGTAATCGCACATACTCCAATGGCCAAGCATGCGGGAGCTACAAGAGATCAATTAAAGGAGACAGTTTTACTGACGCTGACGGTTTCAGGAATAAAGGGTGTTATAAACTGCCTGCCGGCGGCGTTACAAACCTATGATAATTGCTAGTGTCCGGAATTGCTAGAAATAGATTGGAGGAGTTGTTGATGAAGACATGCATAGCGTGCGGAATGCCCATGAAAAGTTCATCAGAGTATGCAGGGGGAGATGTGACAAAGGATTACTGCAGATTCTGCTCAAGACCTGACGGAGAAATGCAATCTTATGATGAAAAGCTGGAAAGTATGACAGGTTTTATAGTAAAGACTCAGGGTTTAGACAAGAAAGTTGCAGAGAATACTGCTAGAATAATGATGTCAAAGCTTCCGGCGTGGGCTGGCAGGTAGAAAAACAAATAATTACGGGATTGTTGTCTAGCAATCTCGTTTTTTATTGTCTATCCATAAGCACAGTTTTACACTTAGCTCTCTATAATAAATAAAGGGAATAAAACAAAATGTCGAAATAATAATGGTGAATGAGATATTAACAAAAGTTTAAACAAAAATTCATAAATACTTCATACTTAATTTAATTGCTATCGGTATAATATATTGTAAGAAAATATTAGAAAAAAATTAAAATAATTTTACGAATTATAAATTGTAATAGCTATATAACTTGGAATTTAATATTTTGAATACTATTGCGAAAAGGGAGACCACTATATAATGATGATGAAAAGAACTACAGCTATAACTCCTCTTAACGGTCTGGAGCAAATGTTGGTTAGTGATGATTTAGAAGGGTTAAAGATGAGTTACCTGAAAATGCAGCATCTATATCAATCTGCAACTCGGGAAATAAGTACTAAGCTGGAGATACTGGATGATGAATTTCAGGTTATTCACAGAAGAAACCCGATTCATCATATGCAGAGCAGGATCAAGTCAGTAAAGAGTATTCTTGAGAAACTGAACAGAAAAGATCTTGAAATAAGTATTGAATCGGCAAAAGAAAACTTACACGACATAGCGGGAATACGAGTAGTCTGTTACTATATTGAAGATATATACATGATCGCTAAAATGCTGACAGAGCAGGATGACATAGAACTGATAAGAGAGACCGATTACATTAAGAACCCAAAGCCGAATGGGTACCGGAGCCTGCATCTGGTTGTAAAAGTACCGGTGTTCTTCTCGAATGGAAAAGAATCAGTACCTGTTGAAATACAAATCAGGACAATAGCAATGGACTTTTGGGCAAGTCTTGAGCATCAACTCAGATACAAAACTATAGATACCATTCCTCCTGAAGTTGTGAAGGAATTGCAGGACTGTGCAGATACCATAGCTGAGACAGATTTAAGGATGCAAAGGATATATAAGACCATTGAGGAATTCAATCTTAATGCCGAGGAGTCCGAGTAAATAAACTCATGACTTACAGATGATATAGATAAACGCAAAACCACCTCACTCCACCACGGGTGAGGTGGTTTTGCGTTTAAACTGCTGAAGTGGTCTAAGTTGGCCAGAGTATTTCACAGCTATGTTTTTCAGCTGTTTCAATGTAT
>JAEYNI010000178.1 GCA_023412635.1 Bacillota bacterium | reverse complement strand
CAAAAGCTGCCGGAGCTACAGTTTATATTGCAGGTATTGCCTTTTCTGAAAAATCAATAAACGTGGCTCACAACCTATTAAGCAGCTACGCACAGAAGCATTCAATGACGGTATTGATGGCAAATTTCTGCGGAGAATCCTGGAAAACGCAAGTGGGTGGGAGAAGCGGTGTGTGGTCGCAAAGCGGCAGCTTGATATCAGAACTAAATGGGACAGATTCAGGCTTAGTAATTGCACGAAAAATAAGCGGAGAGTGGACAGGAGAAGTAATACTAGAGTAACAGATGTTGTAAAAGTATAAATGTCAAAATAAACTTTAATATAAAATCTCAACCGACAGGTTGGGATTTTTTGTTCCACCTTCTAGAGCCAGCCCCCATAAGTACCCCCAGCTTTATAAAATAGTTGTAATTAGTCTAGACCAATAGTACGTGAGTTACTCCTGGTACGAGACTTATTTATGATACGCGAGGGCAACTTCAAAAAAATGTGGAAGGATGGTTAAAAACAAATTAAGAAAAAGTTGCAAGGCTATTTCTTAATCTGTTTTGTGTCCGACACATTTTTTTAAGTTAGTCCGGAAGTATCATAAGTACTATTAACTAAACAATTTGTTCATTTTAATAAAGCTGGTATACTTATTAATAAATTTTAA
Organism: Bacillota bacterium; assembly: GCA_023412635.1. GTDB lineage: Bacteria > Bacillota > Clostridia > Acetivibrionales > DSM-1351 > Ruminiclostridium. The sequence continues at coordinate 1,872 of JAEYNI010000178.1, read as the reverse complement.
TATTTTTCCTATTTTTATTTTATTTTTCTTCTTTATGATAATAACTAGAGCGAAGAAGAAAGGATAAAAAAATGGATTGGAAAATGATCATAAGGAATTTCAGACATAAAAAGCTTCAGACAATTCTTATATTTTTAATCATTTTATTGTGTTCAATGCTGTTAACCTCTTCGGTCAGCATATTGATATCCCTTGATAAACCCTTTGAGGATTTAGCTGAAGAATGTGAGTCTCCTCAGGCTGTTTTGTATCCGTATTTTCTAGAGGAAGAGGGGGTATCGTCACTTGGTAAAGAGTTTGAAAAGCTGGAGGAAATTCAAAGAGTTGAATACATAAGGTATCATAAATTGACAGAGGAGGTCACATTCAATGAAGAAAAACTGGATAACTTCTTTTATCTATCAGAGTTCAATTCAAAATTAAATAGTAAGGACAGGTATTTAGAGGGAAACCCAAATATAATTGATACCCTTAAGGCAAATGAATGCATATTACCGGCCTGTATCAGCAATGAGTACGACATTCATACCGGAGACATCATAAGAATTAAACTCTCAAATAAAACCCTTGAATATACAGTAAGAGCAGTTTACACTAATCCTTATAACTTTTCAACAGCCTTTGACAGCAGTATTCTTGTTAAAAAACTACCTCAATCTATTAGTCAACAGCTACTAATATTTTTATATACTAAAGAAGGGGTTAAGGGCAGCGATATTGAGGAAGCATTCAGATTAAAAAATGACGGACAGATGAATGGTTCAATATATACACTTGAGCAAAGAATAGATACCGGTTTAATAGTTGGAAACATAATTGGAGGGGCTTTTCTTTCAATAGGCATTATCATGCTGCTTGTAAGTTGCCTTATTATCAGCTTTATGATACGTAATGCTATCATTACCGATGCTAAAACCATTGCGTTATACAAAACCATTGGATATACTTCTGGAGACATCTTAAAAATATACTTAACGTTTTATTTTGGAGTAACGACAATTGCCTCTATATTTGGTATAGGAAGTTCTGTATTCATATCGGACAAAATATTAAGTTCAGTATATAAAAACATAGGTGAATTGTCATCAAATAGCTCATTTATACCCGGGATTCTTTGTTATTTAGTAATTGTCAGTATTGTTATTGGGCTTATTTACTTGATTATGAGAAAAACCAAAAAGTTAAAACCTGTGTATGCCCTAAACGGTATGACTGAGGCAAATACAAAAAAGAAGCATAAGTATAAGGGCGACTCAAAACTTCAATTTTCTCCATTTGGTATTACAATGAGAAATATCTCCAGAAATAAGGAAGGTACTGTAGGTACCATCCTTACAGCTGTTCTAACAATTTTCAGTGTCAACTTCGCAATAATATCGCTGGATTTAGCCGATTCCATGAAGGAAAACAATGATTTCTGGATGGGAGTGGACAAATGTGATGTAATGATAGAAGTCAGTGATAATACACAGTATGCTAAAGTAGTAAATACAATTAAAGAAGATTATAGAGTGAGTAAATTTTTAGAAAATAGAATTGGTCAGAATGTTAGTATGAGGTGGAAAAAGGGCATCAAAACAACTGCACTAAGCGCCTTCGTCTTTGATGACTTTAATGTTGCAAAGTTACCCATTGTCAAAGGAAGGAATCCCAATAATAGGACCGAAATAGCTATTACAGGTAAAATTGCAGGAGAGCTTAATAAAGACATCGGGGACTACCTTGAAATTTATTTAGATAATTCAACAAGAGTTGACCTACTTATTACCGGGATTTTTCAGACCTACTGGGAGTTAGGTGATTGTTGCCGACTTACTACAGATACTTTCAGGGATAACAAAATCAATCTCGATTATTCCAATATTTCAGTTT
>JAEYNI010000163.1 GCA_023412635.1 Bacillota bacterium | reverse complement strand
TATCCTTAGCAGGGAGGTTAATGTAGGTACTATACTTTCAAGAATTGAAGCAATAGTAGTGGCTGTTTGGTTAACTTCAAATTTAATTAGTACATTTTTTTACATCTATATGGGTGTTAAAGGTATAACTCAGATATTAAAGCTTGATGATCATAAAAATATAGTTATACCTATTGGCCTAATATTATTAGTTTTTTCTGAATTCATTTATAAGAGCGTTCCATATCAATTGAGATGGGATACCGAAACCTGGCCAGCATTAGCCTTTACTATTGGTTTTGGATTTCCTTTAGTAGTATTAATAGTTGCTGAAGTAAGAAAGCTGTCAGCAAAGGCCAAAACATAATTCTTAAGTAAAAAACATCGACTTTATGTACCAATGAACAAATTTGTATTACTGACGAAGATAGTGTGAACTCATAGGAATCATGTGTCTAATTTCCTGAGTGGAAGCATGATTTTCAGAGTAAATACGCCATCCCCGGCGCTGAAAATTGCCTGTCCGCCATGGGCATCGGCAATGGCGGCGATATTGCGTGTTCCGTAGCCATGTCCCTCAAGAGACGATTGGGGAAGGCCGCCTTTCATTTCAATTAAGCCCTCATAGTGGTTTTCTATCAAAATTAGCAGATTGGCCTTATGTATCGTGGCCTTGACAGACACTACCCTACGCTCTGAATCAAGACAGGCAGTAGCGAGGATGGCGTTTTCAAGACCATTTGAAAGCAAGGAGCAAAGTTCTGTGTCACTTAAAGGTAATGAACTAGGTAACTTTGCGTCCACCATCATCGTAACTCCCTCATGCTTTGCCTTGATAAAAAAGGTCGACAAAATTAAATTGATGGTTTCATTTTCGCAAAAGCGGATTGGGGTGATTGCATCTATATCGGATTGCGCAATACTTAGATACGTTTTGATTTTTTCTATATTACCATCAGAAACCATGCTCTGCAAAATTGTAAAATGATGGCGCATGTCGTGTCGGTAGATGGCAGCATTATTATGCGTCTGGCGCAGGGATGCAAGCTCCGAATGAGCACCGTGGAGCTGAGCTATCAGCATATCCCGTTCTCTATGGGCACGCACCTGCTTTTGTATTTCAAGGTAGAAAATTACAATAAATACGAAATAAATGCTTGAAAGCAAAGATGGCATGAACTGAACCGCTCCATTTACGCCTTGATATAGAAAATCAGTATAAATGGTGGTAATGTAATCAAATAAATAGTAAAACAGCGGAACAGCGCCGAGCAAGACGCAGGATTTGGTGGATTTCTCCATCAGCTGCAGAAGAGTACCTGCCACATATCTTTGAAAGAGATAATATGCCAAAATTACGGACACCATATAACAAATATACTCTCCGAGCTTGCTGCTAAAGACTGCTCCCCCAATACTGCCGATCCATAGGGGAATCTGACAGCAAAGGTAGGCGGTGAAAACGCTGACGGTGGAAATCAACCAAGAGCGTTTTAGATATATGGTGAGAAAAAGAATCAACGGCAGATGTGTAATCACTGGATATAATTTTTTCGTTAAATCCATGCCAAAAAGCCACCAGCATGACAACTGTATAAAAAGAAGAATTATACAAGAGCAGCCAACAGCAAGATTGCTCTTCCGGGTACGCTCTATGCCAGTGAAGCAGACCGAAAGAGCCACTCCGAAGAGTAGAGAAAAACCATATCGTATAAGTCCGATATAAGTTATTATCATTCAACACCGCCTCTCACGTCCTGCGCCAGCTCTTCTGCCTCTGAGAACAGGAACTGTGTATAAGCAGTTCGTACTTGTGTATAGGCCGCTCTGGACACAGGCACATGCCGACCCGACTCGGTGATAAGTTCACCTTGCCGTAGTTCCTGAACCCACTGCATATTCACGATATAGGAGCGATGCACCTTTACAAAACCGGGTCTTTTCAGCAGGGAATGTGCAAAGTCTGCCAGGCGGCCTGTTACTTCTCGCGTTCCTCCGCTCGTTAGATAAAAATATAGCTTTTTTGAACTGACCTCTATGTATTCTATTTTTCCATAAGGGAGGCTGAATACACTGGCCTGTGTTTTGATGCACAGGGCGTCCTCTGGCTTTTTGAAATCGTCCAACAGCCTGTCCAGAATCGGAAAGAGCTTTTCCTCTGAGGCGGGCTTTAAAAGATAATGGTGCGCCCGCACGCTGTAGCTTTCCACAGCGTATTCCGGCGAGGAGGTCAAGAACACGATCTGTATACGACTATTACGCTCTCTAATTTCGCGCGCCGCTTGAATACCGCTCAAACCTGGCATAACCACATCCAGAAGCAATACATCATAATCCCCGTTATCTATAGAAAATATAAGCTCCATGGCGTTCTGAAAGCTTGCATAGGTGAGTTCTGCCTTGCTCTTATGCCTGTACGATTCCAGCAGGGAAGCGATCTGCAGCAGATCCCGATGATCATCGTCACAAATTGCAATCCTCAAATGCTCCACCTCTCCCTAGTTTGAATTCATAACCATATTACTACAATTTTTATGTTTCATCAACCGCCCCAATTACCGTTCAGGGAGAAATCTACTACAGTTCAGGCCAGAAACGGTTATTTGACGATTTTTCTAGTATCCTGTTATTAAATGTAAAAAGAGAGGTGTGACGCCGAGTGCCCACTTTAATAGCTTACTTTATTGCTGGCATCTGCACAACGGGATTTGTGACCATCTGGTTTACAACCGCCTATGCCGAGCTGTCGCAGAAGCGGAACTGCCTTGCCGCTCTTGAAGAGCAGCTGCGACTGCACGAAGGGCTGTACGCCCAGGCAAGGGATAGTTCAGATGTGTGGTCTGCCCATAAAATGATGGAAACAAGCCGGATGCTCTGCCGTGAGGCGTCTAAAAGCTATAACCGAATTCTGCACAAGCCAATGAATCTTATTCCGGCCCTGCTGATGGGATTTCGGGCTGTGGACGAGGAAATCAAACAAGGTAAAAAGAGGGGGGAGACAACGTGAAAAAGGATAGTATGAATAATACGAGGATCTTTATACTACATTATGCTTTTGAAAAACCTATTACTGCGTTATTAAGGAAGGACTTCAATGGAAGTATCTATGTTGAATTTGATGAAAGGTCCATCCTTTTAAAAGTCAAACTGGGGGACCCTGTGGTAGTTTATATTCCTGCGGATAATACATACTCCATTAAGTCGGGAGATATTGACTATATCATTAATGAGGAAGAGATAGTTTCAATAAAACTTGATGAGCCGGTAAACATGCAGATACAAAGCAGAAGGAAATTCAAGAGGTATCCTGCATCTCAGTTTTGCGGTGTTAAAGATATTTATACCAAAAAGAAGGGAACTGCCATACTTAAAAACATCAGTAGTCACGGACTGTTTCTGGTATCAAATGACGATTTTAAGGTTAATGATGTCATCGAAGCAAGTGTTTACTTTGGTACTACCATATACTTTATTGAAGGATTGATTGTAAGGGAGATCGAAGGAAAAGAATACCGAGGATACGGTATAGTGGTTAACAATACTGATCTTTTTTCTTTAAAAAACATCAGAAAATATATGATAGTATATCAAAATGAATTCATTAAAAGCATAGATATCAATTTGGTTAAACAAGCAAGGGATATGGATTTGATTTTTGATTCCTTTGAAGAATCCAATGCGAGTGAGAGACTAAACGATGCGACATTAAAGTTTAATGAGGTACTGAGAAGATACAGATGAATTGAAATAGTTCAAGCTGTATTAACGACTACCCGAACAAACATTTTTTACAGGGGATTATTTTGATGAAAGAAAAACATATTTTTAGCATATTTGAATGCCCGGATGGTTATGAAATTGCTGATGATGTATTCAGCAGATACGGAAGTTTGGTTGTTAATAAAAGCACAATAGTAAATGAATACATAAGACAAAAACTAAAGAGTTTCAAAGTGGACAGGATTGCCGTATTTGAACCGGCACTACTGAAGACTTCCGTTGATAGCCCAAAAGCGGCTTTTGTTGCAACCAAAAAAAAATACATGAAGGGTATTAATTCGGTCAAGGTTATTATTAACGACCTTGCTGCAGGTAGGGTGCTTGATTATGAGAAAATTAATGAGATATCTGATTCATTTTATCATAAAATGGACAGCAATTTTGCCATAATTGAATGTCTGAATCAGATAAAAGGCGCTGATGAATATACATATTCACATAGCGTAAATGTTTCCCTGTATTCAATGCTAATCGGCAAGTGGCTTAAGCTGCCTGAGAGTGAGATCAAACTTCTTCTGAATGCCGGTATTTTGCATGATGTGGGCAAGACAAAAGTGCCTATGGAGATATTGAACAAACGTGGACCATTAACGCAGAGTGAGTTTGATGTTATCAAGAAGCATTCGGTATACGGGTTTGAGTTAGTAAAAGATATCCCGGACATTAATGAGAAAGTTAAAAATGCCGTACTGATGCATCATGAAAAGGAAAACGGGACAGGTTACCCTTACGGTATGAAAAGCGAAGGTATCAGCTATTTTGCCAAAATAATATCCATAGCGGATGTATTTGATGCTCTGACCTCAGAACGTGTTTACAAGAGTAGGCTAACTCCATTTGATACCTTCAGGGAATTTGAAAGGATAGGCATAGGAGAGGGCCATTATGACCCCAGTATCCTGCTCACATTTCTATATAACATTTCACAATACTATATTGGGTCAAGTGTACTGATGAGTACGGGCATAGTGGGGGAAATTGTATACATACCGCCGCATAATATATCGAGTCCGGTGGTTAGGGATGAAGATGATTACATAGATTTGTCTGTTCGACAGGACGTGAAAATCGTCGAGATACTGTAATATAATTGTAGATGAAAATAGCCTCTTTTTAGTATGTTTATGGAAATATTTTATTGATATTTTACCTCAACTAATTTAATATATAATGTAAATTAGCTGCTGATAAAATAGACTCACGATAAAATGACTGCTTTCCATATAAATATTTAGAAAGAGCTGATGCGAATGACTGAATTAATTACAAATTACATAGCTGTGGATACGATATGCGCTGCGGCACTGATTGTTTTGGCATATGCGTCCTGGAATAATGTTTTATTTACTCCAAAAGTGAAAAAACAATTTATCCTTGCTGCTCTGATTGCAATAACGGTGATCGCGGCGGAACTGGGCAGTGTCGTTTTTGAAAATATTTGGACTGCGGACAGAGTTCCCGCTCTTATCGCCGATGCCATTGGATTTTCTTTTTCTCCCATTGTTGCACTTGTTCTATCTGAAGCCTTTTCAATAGATAAAGGTAAAGTCAAATCACTCCTGACAATCCCGGTGTGGATAAACTTTGTATTAGTTATGAGTTCGCCCTGGACCGGTTTTGTTTTTAAAGTAAACGCTGATATGAGTTATATGCGCGGCCCTCTGTTTGGCGTGTATGTGGGTGCATATTTGTGTTCATGTGCCATACTAATCATGGTGTCAGTTAAAGCCATGAAGTACTACCAATGCAATGCAAAAAGTACATTTATCCTGTTACTCGTTTTTACCATAATAGGAACAACTGTGCAGCTGATATTGCCCTATGTGCATGTTTCCTGGCTGTGTGTTACCTTGAGTCTTATACAATTTTATGCTTATTTTTGCACAGTTACCGAAACCCAGGATACTTTATCAGGATTGTTAAACCGCAACGTGTATGACCAGTATACCAGGCGCCTGGATCATGGCGTCAGCGGTACAGTTGTGGTTTTTGATCTGGATAGTTTTAAACAGATCAATGATCTATTCGGTCACCAATGGGGAGATTTCTGCCTGCAAACGACAGGAAAGCTGATCAAAGATTGCTTTTATGAAATTGGTTTATGCTACCGTATCGGTGGAGACGAGTTTTGCGTGATTTGTGAAACCACAGATGAACAGCAAACAAGGGACTCGCTCAGACAGTTTCACCAAAAAATAACCGAGATTAGGAAAAAAAATCTGAAGGGTGATTTGCCAATGGTTTCTACAGGATATGCTGTTTTTCAAGGCTCAGCAGGGGAATTCGACTTGGCGGTAAAAAAAGCGGATGCACAAATGTACGGTTTAAAAAATAAACGTAAGTGGAAATGAGATTTATCTAACTATTATTATTAATCACAATAATTTTGAACTTTAGTATACTAAGAATGACTTAAAGAAGATAACTCAATAAAAAATGAATGACACATAGATTATAATACCATAAATATTTTTTGGTATGAACTTTGTTGTCAGGATTTAGCCACAAATTAACCACAAAAATTATTAGAAGGATCTTTGCATTAAAATTGGTTATATGTTTATGTCAATAGACATAAATGACGTGGGTCTATAATCTATGTTTAATTCTCCATCCAATTACGCGAAATTATTATTTCGCGTAATTGGATGGAGAAAATAATAGTATAAATATCATATACAGCCCTTATTCTTAAAATAAAACATGCAATATCTTTGCTTATTTAATCAGGACATGCAATTTATACTTACAACTTCTCTGTTTAACAAATAGTTATCAAAAATAATTTCAAAATACTTATATGTTGCTATAAGAAATTTCTTTCAAATTCATTATGCTTCTCGTCAATTTCTAAGTGTTTGTATTCATAAAACTGATATCAGATTTATAAAATAATCTACATCCCTATTACCCGTTCTTTCAGCTTCTTCAGTAAAAAAACAGCCAGGTATACCACCTTTGGTACGATGGAATAAAACACATGAACAACATTTACCCCAATTTTCGCAATGTGTAAATGTGCATTTGCATAAAATATCATTTCCCAGGTTATCGTTACGAGTACAAGTCATAATAAACCCCCATAAAATTTATTTTTCTCCGCAAACAGCAAATATGCTGATTGCTGCTTGGTCGCACCCGCAGCTGGAACTTGCGCAACA
>JAEYNI010000126.1 GCA_023412635.1 Bacillota bacterium | reverse complement strand
ATATCACTTGCCTCTTTAATAAGCAACTTAGTACATTCGTACGTTGAATATATAAAAAATTGAGGACGTTTCAATTTTCTTTGAAAGAAGGTGAAAAGCAATGAAAGAAGGAATACATCCAGATTACACTGAAGCAGTTGTTAAGTGTGCATGTGGCGAAACTTTTACTACTGGTTCTACTAAGAAAGCCCTTCACGTTGAAATTTGTTCAAAGTGTCATCCTTTCTTTACAGGAAGGCAGAAACTCATTGATACCGGTGGACGTGTTGATAAGTTTAAGAAGAAATATGGTATCGTTGATAACGCTTAATAATGAGACATTAAAGGACTGGGAATTATTTTCCCAGTCTTTTGTTTAATCTTCCTGAAACAATTGACTTGCTGAATTAATTGATTTAATATGAGCCTTAGAGAAACTAAGTATTACAAATATTTTTTTTTATTGTATTTTGTGGCCACAATGTGGCTCATGGAGGTTAATTTGAAAAAGACAACTATCGGCGGTCAGGCTTTGCTTGAGGGTTTATTGATGATAGGACCGGAATTCAGGGCTACAGCCATAAGAAAGCCTGACGGTGAAATAATAATTGACAAAAAACCTCAGAAGAAGAAGGGTACACTTTCAAAAATACCCATTGTAAGAGGAGCAGTAAACCTTTTTTCTCAAATGGTTATCGGTGTTAAAGCCTTGATGTATTCTGCAGAATTCGTTGACCTTGAGGATGATGGAAAATATGAACCTTCTAAATTTGAAAAATGGTTGGACGCAAAATTGGGTGATAAGATAGCAGATATCGCAATATATTTTTCAGTAGTACTTTCTATCGTTTTTAGTGTTGGGCTATTTATACTGCTTCCAAACTTTATAGCCAATTTTATTCCCATAAACAGTGATACACAGTCGGGAGTAATTGTACTTAACCTGATTGAGGGAGCCATTAGGGTGGGTTTGTTTATAGGCTATCTGGCTTTGGTTTCACTGCTTAAGGATATGAGAAGAGTCTGGGAATACCACGGGGCCGAGCATAAAACAATTCACTGTTATGAGCATAATGACGAGCTTACAGTTGAGAATGTAAGAAAATACACGACTAAGCACCCTCGCTGTGGAACTTCTTTGTTCTTTACTATTATGATAATAAGTATATTGATATTTTCCTTTACAGGCTGGCACAATGTGTTTATTAATGCATTGATAAGGATACTGCTTGTACCTTTGGTAGCAGGTGTATCTCTTGAGGCTATAAAGTTTGCTATAAAGCATGATAACTGGTTGTTTAAAATATTCAGCGCACCGGGTCTTATGTTCCAGTCCTTTACTACCAGAGAACCCGATGACAGCCAGATTGAGGTTGCCATAGCTGCTTTCAAGGAAGTAATTCCTGCTGAGAGTAACAGTGATGAGTGGGGGACATAATTATTAAGTTAAAGGTGATTCACCCATCATTAATCACTATTTTTATAAGAGGAACTATGAGGACGATAAAAGAGTTACTGCAATATGCGACTGAAACTTTAAAGAATGCAGGAATTGAGACCCCGGTTTTGGAAGCCGGGGTTATACTTTGTCATGTCCTGAAATGTAACAGGGCATATTTGATTTCACATAATGACAGGGTTCTTAAAGCAGCTGAATTTGATGAGGTGACAAGGCTGCTGAAAGGAAGGTCTGAAAAGTTACCTTTGCAATACCTGCTGGGCGAGGCTGAGTTTATGTCTCTTGGCTTTAAGGTTAGTCCGGCTGTATTGATACCAAGGCAGGATACCGAAATATTGGTGGAAAAGTGCATTGAGCTGGTTCGAGAAATCGGCGGGCAGGGTACAAGAGTCCTGGACATGTGCACAGGCTCCGGCTGTATAGCGGTCAGTATAGCATATTACTGCCCGGAAGCCAGGGTTACAGCTTGCGATGTATCAAAGGCTGCATTGGAAATAGCTAAAATTAATTCCGAGCGGGCAGGAGTGCAAAGCAGGGTGGAGTTCCACAGAGGTGATTTATTTGAGGCACTGAACGGTAAGGAGGGGTTTGAGGCAAGGTTTGATATTATTGCCAGTAATCCTCCATACATTGAAACTGCTACAGTAGAACAGCTCCAAAGTGAGGTCAGGGATTATGAACCTTACATCGCCCTGGATGGGGGCGCAGACGGACTTGCTTTCTACAGAAGGATAGTTGAAGAAGCGCCGAAGTACCTGGTGACAGGCGGATATCTTGCGCTGGAAATAGGCTATAACCAGGGCGATAGTGTCAGTAAGCTGATGGAACACAGCTTTAAAAGCGTTACTTTACTTAAAGATTATGGGGGAAATGACAGGGTTGTGGTCGGAAGGCTGAAAATTAAGGGATAATTAGGTTGCGTTGTTACATTTATAGGTGCGCTGGTACAGCTTTGTGGCACTGTGCGGCATGGTAGTCATGAGCCTCCTTTGTTATTGTAATTGCGGTTGGCGAACCTACAATCACATTTTAGCAAGGTGGCTTTTTATTTTCCCCATTTTTCATGCAGAAACGATGCTGTTGTGTTTGGAAAGTGATAGTATACTCGATTAGATATTTATTGTACGCGAGTGTGACTTGCAACAATGTGGAAGGATGGTTAAAAACAGTTAGAGAAATATTGGAGAAGAGTATTTCTCTAACTGTTTTGTGTCCGACACATTGGTGTAAGTCACACGGAAGTACTGAATATAAGTATGGGAATATACTATCCTTCCAAACACAAGCCCTGAGTTTCTAGTCGTTCCACAACTTCAGAGCGCCTGCATCCTGAAGATTCTTTACAATAATCATCGAAATAGGACCTATAAACATACCGAGTATGCCGAAAAACTGCAGACCGATATACATTGCAAACAAAGTGACCAGTGGATGCAGACCGATCTGGCTGCCTATAATTTTTGGCTCCATAATCTGGCGAATTAGTATTCCCAGTACATAGATTATTGCCAGTCCGAAAGCCAGCGGCATATTGCCGGTAAAAACATTCCAAAGTATCCAGGGGAGCATAACAACACCTGTTCCGACGATTGGAATGGCATCGGATAAAGCAACAATTAACGCCAGTAAAAAAGCATATTTAACATCTAGAAGGAATAGGCCTACACTCACTTCAATAAACGTAAAGCCCATAAGAATCAGAATGGCTTTGAAATATCCCACAAGGGCTTTTATGGTATCCTTCTTTATTCCAGTCATACGTTTTCTCCAGGAGAAGGGTAGTTGTCTATAGAAAAAGGAAGATATAGCTTTTCTGTCACTGCTGATAAAATAGGTTCCTAAAATAGTTACAATAGCAAATACCGTAACCCTTGGAATTGAGGACACAGTATTGATAGCATACTGTAAAACAGCTGTTATCAGTGAGGTAATCCTCTCTGACAGACTGGACAGATTTTTAGTTACTGTGTCTGTAACCTCAACTGGGAGAGTATTGTAGAAGTTTGTGAAATTGGACAACATATGATTCAGTTTATCAGATATATCAAGTGAATAGGTATTAATGTTATCCTTAAGTGTAGTCAACTCATTATATGACTTTATAATTCCAAGTGTTATCAGAAAGGCAAGAACTGACATTGTAAACAGTAATGATATGCAAGCAGCAACCTTCCTGGGTATTTTAATTTTAACTAAGAGTCTTATCACCGGCTCGTTAATATAAGAAACTATTAAAGCAATAACAAATGGTGCAAAAAAGGGTAAAAAATATTTGATTGAAAAATATATAAAAGCGAAAATCACCACTATTAGAGCAACCTTTTTAATTGTGCCCTTATATTTGTCCCAAATTTCCATAGTTCCTCCGATTTCAAAAGGGTTCTTTGCAATAGACGACTATTACTATTATACTACTAACTTATGTGGTTAAGTGTCAGCTAATTTCAGAAAAATTATTTTGTATATTTCATATATTAGCCAATTGCTCATTTAGTGTAAAGATAGAAAAAATTACTTTTCTGCCAGGAGTTGAGCAGAAAGTATATGTCAGTTACCTCAAAAGTTTTATTTATCCAAGAATCGTTGTAATCATTACATCTTTTGGGAGCATATAGTAGTGTATGTATACAATATTCAAATTTTTTATTTATATCCCTTAGAAATATGGGCTTTTTGCTTTCATTTTTTTAAAATTTATTGTAAAATAATAAGCGAACGACATTGAGTGAGTATTGTCGATAAAAGCAATAATTGACTATTTTATTTAACTTTAAGAAAGATTGACTAAGTGACCGTTTCTAATTATGATTTATAACGGGATATGTCCCTGTAAACTTATGCGTTTGTTAAGGAATTTATATAAAAAATTCTGTATCTGATTATATAGAATTAGTATTTTATGAATAATCACTATTTATCGGGCATTTTTATAGTGGTAATTCTTAAAAAATATAAGGGGTTAAAATAACATTTTGAAAGGAGAATTAGCTGTGGATTG
>JAEYNI010000093.1 GCA_023412635.1 Bacillota bacterium | reverse complement strand
TGGACGCAATTTGACTATCTGTTTCACCTAAAAACATATGCTGCTTTTTAATGTCCTCATAAAGTATTTCTTCATTTGGATATATATTGTCCCACTGATTTATACCCATATCATTCATAACCTGTATTGCATGACTATAAATATCAGAAACTTGTTTAAAGTCATTAAGTTCTGCTTTTCTTAAAGCTATTTGCATTGAATTTCATCCTATCCTAAAATAACATTTATATTATATAAATTGTAGCTTCTTAGACAAATTATGTCTTCTGAGCAACAATTACGAATCTATGCTCTTTTCCTTCCACAAATCCCTTTTCCTCAATTTCTTTTTGGCATTGTAATAAGCTATCCAATGAATTGGCCACAGAAAAGTTAGGGAACTCCCACTCAATTATTTTAGCAAAATATACCAAAGCACCAACATCAAAGAAACGAACCGGAGTAAAGACTTCCTGGGATTGTTGAATAGTAAACCCTGTCCTTCGTAACATCTCAATATTATGTTGCAACGTATGCATTGGAAACTGAGGAGTAAAGTCTTTAACAAGTCTTTGTGACAGGTCACGATCATTTTCACCGCCCACCTGTTGAGTTATAAAATATCCGCCTTTTTTAAGAACACGCCCAACCTCGGCTGGATCAAAGGATTCATGTCTATTAATTACAATGTCAAACTTATGGTTTTCAAAGGGTAGCTTATCATCGTCATAAGTCTGCATTACTGTGATACCAAGAGGTGCAAGCTTTTTACTGCAAAGTTCCACATTGGGTGGATAGGCTTCGGTTACTGTAGTTAGATTATATGGGTGTTCTAAAGACAACAGGAATTCACCGCCCCCTGTTCCCATATCAAGCAATGTATCTGTGTTTTTTAGTAAAGACAAAACAATAGCTCGGTAATCCCAGGGTAAGGGTTCACTTATGCATCTTCCATTAATATGAGAAAAATCCCAGCCTTGAAAAGTAAACTCTTCTTCACACTTCCATTGTGTTATTAAATCATTATAATTCATCGTAACTGCTCCTTTTATATTATTTACCGATAAAGCAGTGTAGTTATCTGATAACAAATCTGATTACTCACATTTCCAATCTATGGGAGTACATCTGTTTGCGGTGCACTCTGCTTTTCAAATAGATAAAAAGAACAATCAGGAACGATACTGCTTGCGCAATCGAAATGCGGATTACTTGTAATTCATCTGCACCCGAGTTGGTTACGACATGCAAAAGATTGGTGATGGTGTTATTGAGAAAGTGATCAGCCATAGGCATCCAAAGCGAACCAGTAATTCTAGTGAGCAAACAGAATTTTGCCCCGGTGATTCCTGATGCTATAATAAGCGTTAGAGCAGTCATCACCGCCCCAGTCACACTTATATCTCCGTCCAACAGGCTGCGTACAGGAGCTGCGATATGCCAGATTCCAAAGAGGATAGATGAAAAAACGACGGCTTTTGTAAAGGAATATTTCTTTTCATAAAGCCTGATAAATAAACCGCGGAAGATACCCTCTTCCATAACCACATTAATAAGATTCCCAACAATACAAAATACAAAAAACAATAGACCGGTTTGTTTACCTTGATTGCCCTCTACCGCATAGCTCGTTACATAGATTTGCATGGAAGGGCTACTGCCTCTTGATAGTTGTATCAAAAACTCAGTCCCATAGGCGATCAAGAACACGGCTGCGCCGAGCAGCAGGCCGTATAGGACATATCTACCTGCCGACTTACCTGAAAAGCCGACTTCCCACCACTTTAGTGAAAAATGTCGTAATGCTAACACCAACACAAGGATACCCATCAGTTTATGTATAAACGCCTCGCCGATGATGCTTTGATCTGTACGTATAAACATATACTCAACTGCTCTAAATACGAAACATACCAAGTAAATGACTATAATTGATTTTGCAACATTCAATGACTTATTTTCCTGCATTCTTACACCTCATAGTATAATTGATTTTTTACGCACATTATTCTGTTTTTGCTTATTATAGCATATTTTAACAATATATATTTCATGTTGACGGTTGATTTTCAAATGAAATCATCAATCTTATCTCTTTGTAATGATTTCCACCGGCTTCATATTCAAATATATTGCCTTCTTTAAAACCTGCTTTTTTATATAGTGCAATGGCCACCTTATTATCAACCTCTGCACTGGTATAAAGTGTTGATACCTCATGATAATTTTCTTTGAAAAAGAGCAAAAACTGTTTTAATGCTTGTTTCCCATAACCACAGTTCTGAAAAGATGACCCTATCATAAATCTGCTCATTGACCAACCATTTAGTTCTTCATCGAAGTCATACAAAATAAATCCTATCATTTGCGATTCATTGTAAATTGCAAGAGGATATAGATTAGGCTCATATGCTGCTTGTACTAACGAGTATTGGTTTGGTGCTACAAATCTTTTTTGATTTTCATCAACGCTTAACTCGATACACTCATTATAGTTTGTTCTATCAATTGGACGAAACTTTATATCCATTTTTTACTACCCCCCAATAATAAAAAACCTTCCCTGTACTTTGGTTAGTCAGGAAGGTTTGCCTCTTTTCCACGGTCAACCACACTGTAGCGATTGCCTTTTTCGAATTATATTATATCAAATTAGTATTATTTAGCAAGCACATACTTTTCCCAGTTATATTTTTGATATATCCATGCTTTATTCTTATCGATTATAGTCATCACCATGTATTTTCCTCTCCTGAATCGCTTGTTCATTTAGTACCTTATCTTGATGGCTTTCAATTAAAAGTAATACCCACAATACGATACCTAAGAGAACTGCGAAACCGATAAATATATAGCATAATAGAATTATGTTTGTTATATAAAAAACAATTCCAAAAACTAGAGATATGCCAATGGCTTTAATCATCTTCGTCCCAGGTTCTAGCATATTTAATTTATACTTATATTTTTTCATCAGATATCCCCACCAATAAATTAAACATTTTACTTATTACTCGGTTCCCCTAATCAACATGCATCCTAAATGAGTATGCTAAATATGATATTATTAAGTACGGAGAGACTGTTGATGAAGATGGTAAGATATCAATTGAGTTCTGGGTTCCGATTAAATAGTTGACTGTGGCGATCAAAATAAATCAATCAAATTATAGCTTCAGCCATAAAGCAGGACGAAGTCCCCCCCAACCATTAGTTACATTGTTTCCATTCACACCTATACAACCGTCAGTTCCATGGACGTACGCGGCAACATGATTACACTGTTAAGATATTTTCGCGTCTCGCAGTCATACCATGTTGTGTCTTTATAAATATTATGGTAGGGGCGTTGCTCCACTATATCTTCGGTTATAATTAAAGCCATATTGTTTTCAATATCAAGTACACGCCATTCATATCTGCCAAATACAATTTTATTTCCTACTTGCATTTTATACCTCCCTACTACATTTTGATACTCTAATGCTTTTTTCTTTGTATACATAACACCTCTTTATCAAGCCATACTTCAATATACTGACCGATATCAATTATTGACTCATCTAAAGGAAAGCTATAGCCGTGACAACCCTTTTGGCAAGGTTCCCCGAATATTTTCTTGTTACATCCATAACCCCGGGAAATTTTTTCATGTAAATGCAATGGAAAAGTTTCAATAACATCAGAATATTTTTGAGTATTTTGAGCCTTAATGAGGATGCGATAACCGGATTCTTGAGCTGCCGAAAACGTCCATATCTCTTTATTTTTATATGAATATATAAATCGAATACCGAGATAAAATACATCCATAATACATGTCAATCCTGCGTCCAGATAACATTGATGTAATTTAAGAGCGAAATCTTGTACCACAGCAGGTA
>JAEYNI010000311.1 GCA_023412635.1 Bacillota bacterium | reverse complement strand
GGTACAGAAGAAGCAGTAAAGAATATCAAGGCATCCTTTAATATTAAATATATTTATCTTGAAAGAAATGCTGATTCCTGCCGTTCCAGGGCAAGAAATGTCGGCTGGAAATGCGCAGAAGGAGAGAGAATTATATTTATTGATGCCGACATCTTGGTGAAAGATGATTACCTCTCTGAGCTGGAAAGATATTTTTCTGTTAAGAAGGATTTAATGGTAGTCGGTACCAGAATTATGATTCCTGAAACAGTGGCTGTGACCAGTGTTAAAGACGGCAGTGTATTTGATAGATTCAGATTCAGCTTTGATTATAAAGAACTTATTGAATTCCGTCATGATATTTTTAATGAGCTGTCATATAATTCTTCAAGAATGGATTGTCCATTTTTATATTGTTTGAGCTGTAATCTGGCATTACCCAAGAAGTGGCTTGAAAGTATCGGAGGCTTCGATGAGGATTTAAAAAAATGGGGTGTAGAAGATATTGAGATGGTATACAGAGCCTACAAGCAAGGAATCAAAATAGTAATAAACAGTAAACTGGAGGTTTTTCACCAATTTCATGGATTCTCAGGAATTTTTGTTGACGAGGACAAGCTTGAAGGAGTGCGCGAAAATACAGAAATATTTCTAAGAAAAAACAGAGGAGCATTCAGAAATAGTAGTGATACTGAAATATATGAACTGTTTAATAGTATTGCAACAAGGTTTATAAGTGTAGAGGAGACCTACAAAATCAATAAACCCGAATCAATTATTGATTTTTATGATAAAGGGCAGCTTCAGGAAGTTAAGCAAGCCATTTTGGTGCTGAGCACAAAAAATGACTATAAAATTGTTGTAAATGATTTTGTTGAAGATACTGACCTGGATATTTGGATTCAACTTTTGGATTGTTGCAACCCTCCGGCATATTATCCAGTCTCAAGAAAGATAAGAAAGGATTCTATTCTGGGAAGATGCTGAGAATTCCCTGATTTCGAGTACTCAAGAACATACATGTAAACATTTTATTAAAAAGGAAGGTAGAATAATTATGTGTGCTGAACAAAAAAAAGATTATCAGATTTCAGTGATTGTTCCGGTTTATAATGTTGAGGATTATCTGGAAGAATGTCTGGAAAGCTTGACAGTGCAATCTATCGGATTAAATAATTTCGAAGTTATCATGGTTAACGACTCCTCAACAGATAACAGCGGTCAAATCATGGATAGATATTCAAAAAAGTACGATAACTTCACAGCGGTACATTTGCCGCAAAACTCAGGTGGAGCTGGTCACCCCAGAAATGTGGGTATACAAAGAGCAGTTGGAAAGTATATCATGTTTTTAGACTCTGATGACAAGTATATGCCGGATACCTGTAAGATAATGTACGATGCCATCAGTACATATGAATCTGATATTGTAATAGCCGGACATAATTATTTTCGTAAGGAGTCAGAGGGCAGTTATAAGCCTGTTGATGAAATTGTTGTAAATACATCCTTGTATAAACAGCCGCAGTTGCTCAATATCCCACCCGCAACCTGGTCAAAAATTTATCGTAAGGAATTTATATTAAAGCATAATTTAAGCTTCCCGGCAAATGCTATTGGAGAAGATGCCGTATTTGTTTTTAAGTATATGATGGCGGCCGAAAAAATAACAGCACTTCCGGTTTTAATATACAAGTACCGGATCAGAGAAAATCAAGAGAGCCCATCTTTAACTCAAAATATTTCAAAAACATTTTTTAAGGAGTATAACGATACACAAAAACTTCTTGTTGATGCTGCAAAGCAATACAAAATAGACTATATTTCTCTAAAGTTTCACCTGGATATGGATTATTTCTTGTGGATGTTGAGCAGATCCATTCACACTATAGAAGAGCAGGACATTGCTTCAATATTTGAAAGCTATTACTGGTTTGTGAAAGAAGGAGAAAAATATCTGCCAAATTGCAGAGTATCAGATAAAATTATTATTAAGAAAATCCTTGACAGGGATTTTACTGGAGCTTCAAAAGCCATGTTATCATTTAGTGATTTCCGGGAATTAGAAGCAATTATCGTACAACAAAAGAGAAAGCTGGAATTACTTAGAGCTTAGGTTTGGGGTTATAGAGGCCTCCTTGGGAGTGTCAATTCCGATGTGCTTAAGATTCAATCTTTAGCGTGATATAGTTTTTTAGTAGCTGTTGCATATTTTATTAAAAAATGTTATAACGAGGTAATAGCATCTAAAGACAGAAAATAAGCTATCTGTAGGAGGACCCTATGAGCAGTATATCTCAAAGAATTGACAAATTACCCGCTACCTCATTACTAAAGAGAGTTTTATTCTTAACAGGAATAGGCTGGATGTTTGATGCCATGGACCAGGGAATGGTTTCAGGTGTTATGGCTTCCATCGGAAATGAATGGAAGCTGGAGCCATCGGATCTGGGTTTACTGGGAAGCGCTTCTGCGGTGGGTATGGCTATCGGCGCAGCAGTTGCCGGAATGGTTTCCGACAGATGGGGCAGGAGAACAGTAGTTACCTATACGCTTATTTTATTCGGTGTAGCCAGCGGGTTATCGGCGGCGGCACCAAACTTCGCGCTTTTATTGTTATTCAGATTTTTAACGGGTCTGGGCTTGGGAGGAGAATTACCCGCAGCATCTACACTTGTAAGTGAGTTTTCACCGACAAAAATCCGTGGGCGGATGGTGGTATATCTGGAGAGCTTCTGGGCCTGGGGATGGATTATTGCTGCGTTGATTGCCTATCTCCTTATACCTGTGTATGGCTGGCGGATAGGTTTTCTGCTGGGAGGAGTTCCCGCCCTTTATGCGGCCTACTTGAGAAAGGGGATTCCTGAATCTCCGAGATATCTTGAACAAAAGGGACTGCTAAAGGAAGCCGATGAAATTGTAACGAAAATGGAACAGCAGGCAGGAATTAAAAATATAGATACATTCTATGACAGAACAGTTAAAGAAGCAAAAAATAGTCGGGTAATGCTTGCGGAATTGTGGTCAAAGGTTTATATAAGACGTACAATTGTTCTCTGGGTATTGTGGTTAGGTATTAATTTCGGTTATTACGGTTTTGTACTATGGACGCCAACACTGCTGGTGGGCAAGGGTTTCAGTCTTGTGGAGGGCTTTGAATTTACATTGATCATGTGTATAGCGCAGTTGCCGGGATATTACAGCGCTGCATATCTTATAGAAAAAATAGGCCGCAAGGCTGTTTTAGCCATATATCTTGCAGGTACTGCGGTGGCTGCGTATCTCTTCGGACAAGGGGAAAGTGTAACTGCCATACTGATGTCGGGCTGCCTGCTATACTTCTTCAGCCTTGGGGCCTGGGGTGCTGTATATGCATATACTCCCGAGGTATATCCTACAAGGGTTCGTGGCAGTGGAACAGGTTGGGCTGCTGCTGTAGGACGTTTGGGTGCTATAGCTGCGCCATATATTGTGGGAGTAATTTATCAAACCAATGGAAAGCAGGCCGGCTTTAACAATGTTTTTTTAATTTTGACATTAGTTTTTGCGGTAGTTGCAATTGTAGTCGCAGTTGCCGGAGTAGAAACCAAGGGACGAACTTTGGATGAGATAAACACGTCGGACACTTGATTATTAAATAAAAGGGGGAAATCCAAATGGTAACATGTAAAAACCTTTATGAGAACAAAAACATTGAGGTAATTGAGAGCAAAGGTGAAGTCAAGGTTCTGGAATATAAAAAAGATATAAGCGTAAATGCGGAAAATGCTATGGCTATGTATTATGCTTCAGAAATGAATGTTAGAAAAAGACAGGTCTTAATAGAACTTAACAATAGCGCCTATACAATAAGTGCCGGTGCTATGCAGTGGACTGCAGGTGCAGTCGGCATGGCAGCCGATGTTAAGGGCTTTGGTGATCTTCTCGGAAAAGCTCTATCCTCAAAAGTGACTAAAGAATCAGCTATAAAACCTAAATACCAGGGAAACGGTTTACTTATGCTGGAACCCACATATAAGCACATTCTGCTTGAGGAAGTATCGGATTGGGGTGGATTGGTACTGGACGATGGATTGTTCCTTGCATGTGAATCAAAAATACAGCAAACTGTTGTAGCCAGATCAAATCTCTCCTCTGCCTTACTCGGTAATGAGGGTTTATTTAATCTGTGCCTTAGAGGACAGGGAGTTGCTGTGCTCGAGAGTCCCGTACCGAGAAATGAGCTCATTGAATTTGTTCTTCAAAATGATGAAGTCAAAATAGACGGAAACTATGCTATTGCATGGTCGGATACACTTGATTTCAGAGTTGAAAAATCAAGTAAAAGCCTTTTAGGCTCTGCTGTTTCAGGAGAAGGTTTAGTTAATGTTTACAGAGGTACGGGGAGAATTCTGCTGGCACCGGTGGTTTAATGATTGTACTGTTACTTAAACAATACCCTTGACACGAACACATGTTCGGTATATTATATTAACATCATGATATATACAGGGTTGGACTGCTGTCATTTTAGGGTATTGGTGATATATATGGTGGAATATTTTTTAAAAGCCTCTCTTGAACGGAATAGAATTATAAATATTATTTATTTAAAGGATACCGAAATAACTGAAAGAAGCATAAGGGTATATGAAATCAGTAACGGCAATGTTAAGGCGTTCTGCTTTTTAAGAAACCAGAACAGGGTATTCAAAATCGATAATATTCTTTCGGCATCCTTTAAACATGATGATTACAGGTTAGCCAAATAATTTGCATGTAATGAGAGCAGGATTTTCCTGCTCTTTAATTATTGAATATATTGTTACTCAATTAAAACTTATTTACCAAACACTTAAATAATGGACTCTGCTTTCGATAAATCTGTCTTAAGGTACTGCTTTTTCTGCAGGATAACCTACAGCAACAAGGGAAGATGAGAAGTAGGAACAAATTTTATAATGAAGGTTGTATTTGTTCATTATAAAATGAATACATCAATATCAAATATGGAGGCTAGTATGAGAAAAGTAATACATCAGTACATTAAAGGTAACAATGATATGAAAACTTTTTTGAGTAATTTTGAGTTGGGTGGAAACGGCATAATTATAAAACCAAACTGGACTTCCGGTGACTACGGATTTTACACCGATGTGGAATCCTTGGAGCCGCTGCTGGCTTCCATTGAGGGGAAGAAGTATATTGTTGAGAGTTACATGTACGGAAGGACTGACAGTACTATAAAGATTGATTCTCAAAACGGGCATGAGCATTGGAAATGGCTGAAAGAACAGGATCAGAGGTTTATGGAAGCCAGCGGAATGGATAGGCTGCTTTCCAAATACAACGCAGAGTATATAAATATAACCGAGGAATGGTGGTCGGGCAGAACAGTACCAGCTGATCAGATTAAGAAAATGGTGGAGGAGAAGTACAAGCCCATAAACCATACTGAACTTTATGGGACAATTCCGGATAAACTATTCCAATTAAGAAATTTACCTTTAATAAGCTACTCAAAGATTAAATACAATCTGCCGTCAGTTTCAAACTTCTCATCTTTGGCAATGAAGAATATGTTTGGGCTTATACCTGTACCCAACAGGGAATTCTATCATGGAAGTGATTTTGATACAGGACTTTCAAGAAGTATAGTTGATATGATCACGGTTTATAAGGCTTTATTCAGGGTAGTGGGTGTATGCGAGGGAATACATCATATACCTGTTACCCGTCAGGAAGGTAATAATAAATATAAAATGCTTTGGACTGATTATGATGTAATTGAAAATTTGGGCATTATACTTGGAAGCGAGGATATCGTTACCCTTGATGCCTATGTTAACAAGCTTATAGGCATTGATACAAATGTCAGATCAATTCTTAAAATAGGGGAAGAAGTATTCGGTCCCTGGGACAGAAACGAGCTGTCATATATCACTGAAGAGATGGTTGAGGTATTCAGGTAGATTTAGAAATGCTTGTAAAATACCTGTTTAATTTACTGTTAAATATTCCGATATTAAGTATAGAGATTTTAATTATACTATTAAACTCTATGTTATAAAGTAACGGAGTGTTGATATGATTGTTAATGAAAAAGGTTTGAATGATTTATTATCCTTAATACAGCCCCGAAATTCTCTGGACAGACTTAGAGAAAAGCGCGAAGTTCTGATGAAAAAAATAAATCAAAGCGCATCAACTCCTGGAGATTGTTTTAAATCAACAGATAATTCTGATAATAATACTAAACAAGCTTTTATGGAATTAGTTGCTTTAGACCAACAAATTTTGAGAGAAGTATATGAAGAAAAGAGCAAAAAACTTGAAATTGAGAGATTAAAAAATGAAGTAGCAGCTGCGAAGAAATTTCGGGAGAAAGAGAAAATACTTGCCAGACATGAGGCTACTCTGCAAAGACACAGTTTCAACAAGCTTCTTTCAGCCGGCTGTAAATTTAATGAGTTGAGGATAACTGAAAAGTCAGGAGTGTCTTTGACTTTAAGTGAAGCTACTTCATCGGGAGAAGGGCACAGCTTCAGTAAGCTTACAGAAAAATCGGAGGAAATCAACAGAGATATTAAGGAATCGGCCGAGCTCGGTAGTGCTGCTGCAAAGGTGGCTGTCCGCAGAAGAAACAACCGTATCAACGAAGAAATTCAAGAGGCTGCCTCTATAAAAAGACAAAACCGAAAAAGTAAAATAAAAAATAAATTCAAAAAACATATTAATTTGGTTGTATAGCCATAATTATTTTAAAACTTTATACTCTGAAAAAAATCACTTTGTACATTATTGTACCAAGTGATTTTTTTTGAGTAAAATGAGCACTAAACAATAGGTTATAGCATATTTTTTTGTTTTTAGTATTAAACCTTAATTCCCTTGGAATGCTATAAATGGAATATTTATTAATATCCAAATATTTTGAAAGTTGGTGGTTACAATAACAAAGCCCCAGGAAATTGATGTAATGAAGCCTACAGGGGAAGAATTCCCCCAAAGCAAGTACGATGAACTTAATGCCTTCATAGAAAGTCTTGATACAACAAAAGGTGCACTTATTGAAATTCTCCACAAAGCACAGCATATTTTCGGTTATCTCCCCAGGGATGTACAGCTTTATATAGCACGGAAGCTGGGTATCCCCGGAGCAGAGGTTTATGGTGTAGTCAGCTTTTACTCTTATTTTAGTACTAAACCCAGCGGAAAGCATACTATCAGCGTTTGTATGGGTACAGCGTGCTTTGTAAGAGGTTCAGATAAAATACTTGAAAAGTTCAAGGAAAAGCTGGGAATTGAAGCTAATGAAACCACCGATGACGGGATCTTCACCATAAAGGATGTACGGTGTATCGGTGCCTGTGGACTGGCACCTGTGGTAATGGTAGACGGAAAGGTGTTTGGAAGGGTCAAGGAAGAGGAAATTGACGGTATTTTGGATTTATACCGAACAAAGGAGGTACGGTATGCAGATTAAATCCCTGGAAGAGCTTAATAGAGTTAAGCAGGAGGCCTCAGAGAAAGTCAAGATCAGACAGCACCGGGATACAACACAAACAAACAGGAACATACTTGTCTGCGGCGGTACCGGCTGCCTTGCCAATGACAGCGATAAAGTAGTTAAGAATCTGGAACTTATATTAAAAGCCAGAGGCTTGACAGATAAGGTTCAGGTTATAAGAACCGGCTGCTTCGGCTTTTGCGAACAGGGACCTATTGTCAAAATAGAACCTGATAATGTCTTCTATGTAAGAGTGAGTCCAAAGGATGCAAAGGATATTGTGGACGATTATCTGATTAATGGAAAAAAGGTGGAAAGGCTTCTTTATGAAGACCCTAAAAAGAAGGAAAAGGTACACACTCAGGAAGAGATGACCTTTTATAAGAAACAAATGCGAGTAGCCTTAAGAAATTGCGGACTGATAAATCCTGAGGATATTTATGAATATATTGCCATGGATGGCTATCAGGCTTTAGGCAGGGCATTAACACAAATGTCACCCCAGGAGGTAATTGACCATATAAAGAAATCAGGACTTCGGGGACGCGGAGGGGGAGGCTTCCCTACGGGTCTTAAATGGGAGATAACCAGTAAACAGGAGAATGAGGAAAAATACATTATATGCAATGCCGATGAAGGTGATCCGGGTGCATTTATGGACAGAAGCATTCTGGAGGGTGATCCACATAGCGTCATTGAAGCTATGGCAATCGGAGCTTATGCCATAGGTGCCAATAAGGGTATCGTCTATATTCGGGCAGAATATCCTCTTGCTATTGCCAGACTTACAAATGCACTGCAGCAGGCACGGGATGTGGAACTTCTGGGTAAAAATATCTTCGGTACAGATTTTAATTTTGATGTAAAGCTTAAATATGGAGCCGGAGCCTTTGTGTGCGGTGAGGAGACTGCCCTTATAAATTCCTGTGAGGGGAAGAGGGGAGAACCTAACTACAAGCCGCCATATCCCGCTGAAGAAGGCTTCTGGGGTCGTCCTACCTGTGTAAATAATGTGGAGACCTTGGCAAACATTCCGGTTATCATGAACAGGGGTGCCGATTGGTTTGCTTCAATGGGTACCGAGAACAGTAAAGGAACCAAGGTTTTTGCTCTTGCAGGAAAGATAAATAATGTTGGTCTTGTGGAAGTACCAATGGGTATTACTCTCCGTGAAATTATTTTTGATATTGGAGGAGGAATTCCACGTGGCAGGAAATTCAAAGCAGTTCAGACAGGAGGCCCTTCGGGAGGTGTTATTACTGAGGAAAATCTGGATACGCCCATAGATTACGACAGTCTTATCAAAATAGGCAGTATGATGGGGTCTGGCGGAATGATAGTTATGGATGAAGATGACAATATGGTCAATATCGCCAAGTTTTATCTGGAATTTACTATGGATGAAGCCTGCGGGAAATGTAACCCGGGACGTATAGGTACAAAACGGCTCTTTGAAATGCTGCATAAAATATCCTCGGGAAAAGCTACAATGGCTGATCTGGATGCTATGAAGCAATTGGCCTACATGGTTAAGGACAGTGCCTTGTGCGGCTTGTGCCAGACAGCCCCGAACCCTATTATAAGTACCATGAAATATTTTTGGGACGAGTATCTGGAGCTTATTGAGGACGAGGATCATCCTCGTGGTGAAGGAAAATATATAGCAAAAAACAAAATCGGGCTCAGGTCCTGAAGGAGGTGTTTAGGTGAGTGTAAAAATTGATAATAAAAAAGGCAGGAAGAGTGATGAAACCGAACAGACAAACACAAGTAAGAGAATAAATGTACGAATTAATGATCAGGATCTGACAGTCCCCGAGGGAATTACCATTCTAGAGGCTGCACATCGCGCAGGTGTAAGGATTCCTACATTATGCCATCTGGATTTGCACGATTTACAGCTGTATAACAAAACAGCCTCTTGCAGAGTCTGTATGGTTGAAGTGGTGGATCAGCGCAATAACCGAAACAAGCTGGTACCCTCCTGTGTAACAAAGCTCCAGGACAGAATGGCAGTCAGGACAGATACCAGAAGAGCCATAACTTCAAGGAGAATGGCAGTGGAACTGTTGCTCTCAAATCATCCGAACGAATGCTTTACCTGTCCCAAAAACCTTGAATGTGAGCTGCAGTCTCTGGCAGAGGAGCTGAATGTAAGAGAGATTCGCTGGGAAGGCGAGAGAATGAACTATCCCAAGGACATGTCCAGCGATGCCATTGTAAAGGATGCAAACAAATGTATCTATTGCAGGCGCTGCGAGACCGCTTGTAATGAAGTGCAAACCTGTGGAATTCTCTCTGGAATAAGCAGAGGCTTTAATTCCTTTGTAGGACCCTTTGCAAACATACCCATGGTAGAGTCCTCCTGTACCTATTGCGGACAGTGTGTGCAGGTTTGCCCCACTGCGGCGCTGACCGAGGTTTATCACACGGATAAGGTATGGGAGGCCA
>JAEYNI010000261.1 GCA_023412635.1 Bacillota bacterium | reverse complement strand
AAAAGAGAAATTTTACAAGGGGAAAAATAGTAAATCCCAGACAGGACTGGGTCTTTCCATATGCGATGAGATAGTAAGGCTGCACAATGGTGAGCTTATAATTGAAAGTGAAGCTGGAAGCGGAACGGTAGCAACTGTTAAAATACCTTGTGGGGAAAAGGAATTATGATTTTTAGTAATAGAATACCAAGGAGAATATTGTCGATTGTTCTAATTTTTGCGCTCTGTTTTTCGATTGCGGGGTGTAAAAGCATTGATTTTGATATAGAAGATTCCATTAATCCGCCCGAGTATGACGATATGGCCATTCAGGGGAGTTGGAAAATAGAGGGGTTTGTTTCAACTTTGCCGGAGGCTAAAGTCGATGAAATCGATACTGAAAACATTGATAACAAATATTTGGATAAATGGGCCATATTTGATGACGAAGTCGCTGCGGTGGCATCCGAAACCTGTGTTAACCCGCAATACAAAATTATCAGAACAACCGCCGATTCACTTATGCAAAACAAGTATAGAATAGATGGCAGTAAACTTGGGCTGGGGAAACAGGATGTTTCAATGGTTAATGTCTATGCTGAAAATCAGCTTTTCTATGAAGTCATCGTTACCGATAGTAAAAAAGCGTATATCTATATTGACGATGGTTTTCTTGTATTAAGCAAAACCTCTGAAAATGTTGATATCGCGCTTAAAAATAAGAGTCTTGAAAATGCCGGTTCAAATGTTGGCAGCGGACAATATGAAGAAGACCCTCTGCTTAGATCTGGAATATTGCTTGGTATCCGTACGGCAGACAATACATATAGAACCGTATGGATTTATTCGAAAAACAGAGAAATAAATGCTGTCAAGGATGCAAAACAGCTTTTGGTTCCAAGGGCAAAGGGATTCTGGAGGGTAGGGACCATCAGAGAAAATAATTTATATGCTATATATGCCGAACCCTTCGGAGAAGAAAATATAACGAACAAGGATATTGTGGAAATGCTTAATGGCAATTTCCTTAGAGTTAATTCTGACACACAAATACAATTCATAGGAAATGATTATATCGGTACAGAGAGTAATGGAGAATTTAAAGTGTATCCTGTTGACACTTTAAAAAACGGAGAGCCTGTACCATTGTCGCTGATTAGCAATCAAATTGCCGAAAATGCAATAGAAAAGTCTGCTGCTGATTTTATTAGCTCTCTGAAAGGTGAAGCTTCCCAAAAGATATTAAGCAATACTGATGAAAAAAACTTTACTCTCATTAGACGTAATGGACACTGGATAATGAGGAGCAGACTGCATTATAAACAACCTTACCAGAAGAAATTTCAGGATTTCGACCTAAAACTCATGGTTCCCGCTGAACTGATATGTTATGATGAAATGAATATTCCGTGGAATGATATAAAGAAAAAACTCCCATGGACCTCTGATGCATTTATGTCTCCAAACAGGGATATAGTAGTTCTTGCAGATAAAAGCAGTCTTAGTATATACACATTAAGAAATCGCACTGAAATTGACAAGCAGCTGCTTAAGCTTCAGCTCTCAAAGGGAGAAACCATAGTTATGGCCGAATGGTCTATAGGCAGATTTGCAGATTTATGGGATAATTTTGTTAACAAGATGGGTAAAATGAATTATTGATCAAATAAGCTGGAATAATATATCCATTAATAATTGAAAGGTTGAAGGTCATGACAGAATTGGAAGAAAGAAAAGAACGAATAGTCGCTTTTATGCGTGAGTCGGCATATAAACCTCTGCTCTTTAAAGAGCTTGCCATGGTGCTTGATGTTCCGGCCAGCGATATGGAAGTCTTCAGTCAGGTTCTAACCGAACTCGAAGAGGAAGGAAGAATATTTAAAACACATGCCAACAGGTATGGTGTTCCTTCAAGATTAAATCTAGTAGCCGGAAAGATACAGGGTCATGAAAGAGGTTATGGCTTTCTTATTCCTGACGATGAAATGCTTGAGGACGTTTTTATTCCGGCTGATGGCCTGAATGGTGCAATGCATGGAGATAAAGCCGTCGCCAGAGTTAACAGGAAAAGCAGTTCCGACAGAAGAATGGAAGGAGAAATAATCCGAATTCTTAAAAGAGCCAACACAACTCTTGTAGGAACCTTCGAAAAAAGCCTCAGCTTTGGATTTGTAGTACCTGATAACAAAAGAATATCAGGGGATATATTTATCTCTAAAGGTGAATTTAACGGAGCAAAAAAGGGACAAAAGGTTGTCGTTGAAATATTAAAGTACCCGGAAGCAAGGAGAAATGCAGAAGGTCGTGTTATTGAAATAATAGGGGATGTAAATCAGCCTGGAACCGACATACTATCTATTATTAAATCCTATAATCTTGAGGAGGAGTTTCCAGCAGATGTATTGAACCAGGCAGAGAATGTCAGCGATACCGTTACTGAGGATATGATAAAGGGCAGGCGGGATCTCAGGGCTCTCAGAATGGTTACTATTGACGGGGAGGACGCAAAGGACCTCGATGATGCTGTTTCTGTAGAGTTACTTCCAAATGGTAATTACAGACTTGGAGTTCATATAGCTGACGTAACAAACTATGTAACCGAAAATTCACCGCTGGATATGGAGGCTTTGAACAGGGGCACAAGTGTCTATCTGGTTGACAGGGTCATACCCATGCTGCCAAGGAAGCTGTCAAATGGCATATGCAGTTTGAATCCCCATGTAGACAGGTTGAGCTTCACTGTAATTATGGACATAGACAAAAGTGGTAAAGTCTATAATCATGAAATATTTGAAAGTGTAATAAATATTGACGAAAGAATGACCTACACAAATGTCTACAAGATTCTGGCAGAAAATAATGAAGAGCTTATTGAAAGATATAAGCACGTTGTGCCGGATTTTCATATAATGCATGAACTTGCCAAGCTGCTGAGGAAGA
>JAEYNI010000190.1 GCA_023412635.1 Bacillota bacterium | reverse complement strand
TATCCGCTATAAGGCGAATAAAGGAGGTTAATTGGCCATGTGCGCTTTCAAAGTATTGTAAATACTTTGAATATTTCGCACGGCCATAAATTCATAGGTTGGTTTGGAAGACGAGCATTAGCGAAGTCTTTCAAGCTAACCTCCATCACAATATAATTCGTAAATAAATTGTCCTTTTTCCATAGAAGTATATACACGCTGTCTTTGTTTCTCATCCAGAACCAGCTTCATATAAGCTGTTCTGGAATTTATCCCGGACAAACTGTCTATTGGATTTCCGTTTTCATCCAGCATATCTTCAACTTCTACCTTCTTCAGTACAGCTTCAATCGTCGGGGTGGTATCGCTTCTTAACAAGATATCAATATAGGAGCCCCGTTTGATTAAATTAGCGAGCCTTTCCTCGATGCTTACGG
Source organism: Bacillota bacterium (assembly GCA_023412635.1). GTDB lineage: Bacteria > Bacillota > Clostridia > Acetivibrionales > DSM-1351 > Ruminiclostridium. Next base: position 5,225 of record JAEYNI010000190.1, on the reverse strand, counting down.
GAAGTACGATAATTCTTTCATCAGGCTTAAACCACTGGTCTTTATGTATCAAATTATTATTTCTGAAGTAATCCTGCTTTGTTATCTCTTGTATCGCCTTTTTACCTATAACACTGTTTATATCAGTCTCCATAGACTCATTTAAAGCCGACTGCTGAATCAATTTTGTTTTTACATGTTTTCGTTCTATTACTGTTCCGGGTTTAATGTCCGATACGGCAATAACAGCAGGAACATACTTCTCAGTGTCAATTGGATATTTTTTAAAGATATATGCCAGCAAAGCTGCGTTAATTATTAAGAATATTCCAACACAGATCAGAGTTGTTTTTATAACTATTCTTTTACTCAATTTTGCCTCCCAAATTGCTTATATATGTAGATTCGGCAGAATATACACGTTCTATTGTAGTATCCTGTTATAGAAACACGGAACCTCTAAAGGCCCGCTATCAATTGCCTAAGCCGTACCCGCGGCTTTGGTTTGGGAGTTTTCACTATTGCTGCTGAAATATTTGAAACAGCTGTTTCGAACCTTTCAGATAGCTTACTCCCTAATTTCAGTGGTTCACCAAAGCCGCTGTACATCCATCTTATATATATCCTTTGATCATACGGTACCTCATAAAGCTTGGATAAAGGAATAAGTTCAGCCAAATACTCTTCATTTTCACCGTTAAGCAAAATACCATGAAGTAAATTGTGTGAGCTTAATTCTCCTTTATAGAATTTGTTGATAATGAAGGATACCCCGGAGACATATGCAGCTGTCAGTATTCCTCCCTTAAACCTGTCTCCGAGTAATGATATGCTATACGGGTTCATATCGCATATCAGGAAGATGTGATTGATAAAACGCTCAATTATCTTGAGCTTTGACAGTTCAGCATCAATTAAGATGTAAGAGAATTGATCCTGAAGCTGAGAGAAATGTTTATGAAGTATTAAATGATCAGTATGATCATCAGGACACATTGTTTGTTTATCAACGTTATGTAAATGATTAATGTCTATATAGTAGAGATAAGAGTGAACTTTTTTCGGATTTCCCGAATTGTTTCCTCTTTTCAAGCCAAGGCTTTCTCCCAAGGTTCCGGAGCCGCTTAAATCTACTATACAAACTGTTTTTTCTTCTTTTGCTATTTGTTCCGCCACTGCAGCAGTGATGGTTGAAATCCCGCTTCCACGTATTCCTGAGAAAGCGATTATTCTGGTTAGTCCGTGGGATGCCGCTGGTAGCCCTTTACCAGGAAGCTTAGAGTTATGTAAGCTTATTTCATTTAACTCCTTCATAAGCTGGGCTATGTTCTGATATCTATATTTGGGATTGATGTCAATGCACTTTTTCAGAATTTGGTACAAGCCCGTTGACATATATTCCTCGTATTCCCCGCTATAATATGAATGAGGATAGCTTACAGGGTCTATTCCTGATAGAAGCTGTATCAGAGTAATTCCAAGGGAATAAATATCTGTGCCCGGACTTATGAGTGCACCGGAATACTGTTCCGGAGGCGAATATCCCTTTGTACCGATAAAGACCGTTTTATATATATTTTCGGTTTTTTCAGTCAGATTTTTATTTTCATCCACTTTACCAGTTCTCAGGTCTGCCTTTACCGAATTATTTAGAATAGTTGAAACACCAAAATCAATCAGTTTTATAAATCCCTCTTTTGTCAGGATAATGTTATGGGGTTTCATATCTCCGTAAATAATCGGGCCGGGTTGTTGCTCATGGAGATATCGAAGTACACTGCAAAGCTGAATTCCCCACTCAATTACTTTATGCTCCTCAAATCTTACTTTTTGTTCCAGCTCTTGCTTTAGGCATACGCCTTCAATATAATCCTCAATTATATAGATTTTATCTTCTGTCTCATAAACATCGCAGATTCTGGGTAGAGCAGGATGGTTCAAGCGTTTTAACACTTCGGGTTCAATGTAGCCGCTTACAGAGGTTGTCCTATCCTTTGGTATCTCCTTTATAGCCCAATAATTACCCAGTGCCTTGTTTTCAGCCAGGTAGACTTCTCCGCAGCCTCCGCTCCCAAGTGATTTTATGTATTTGTATTTTTGGAAAAAGATATTATCCTGCATGATATAAATCCTCCATGCATAAAGTTGAATCAGTTTCGGTTAATTTTAAACCTTACGAGAATTGATATATAAAAAATTAAAACGGAAAATAACAAAAAATATAAAGAAAATTTAAGGGACTATGTAAAACAGAAATTATATGAAAGTGGAATTATACAAAAGTGAAAATATACAAAAGTGAAAATATACAAAAATGAAAATATACAAAAGTGAAAATATGCAAAAGTGAATATATACAATAACGAAAAAAAGAATGATTAGTAATAAGATTATAAAACCTGCTGAATTTGACTAGGAACTTAATTTGAACAGATATCAAATTAAGGTTTAGATGTAAATCATTTCTAGTAATGTAAATTATAATCCATTTTATTCCATAATGCAACAGTTATTTTAAATATTTTTATTTATTTTGTAAACAGCTCTGGATATATGAAGTTAATAATTATTGTAAGGCTATACCCCCTCAAGATTAAAGTCAGGTATATACTGGATATCGGCTGATTGCCGCTCCTGAACATAGCCCTCCTCAAATCCCAACCTGTACAGATGGTTTACAACTTTTTCGTACTCTTTTCTTGTTATAGGCCTATTGATTTCAGGATACTTTTCAGCAGCATAAAAAGGTGTATACTGACTCATTAAGGACACGTACACACTTTTTGGCAGATTATCACTGATCCAATCAAGCACGTTTATGCTTTCTTTTGTGTGGCCAGGAAGAATGAGGTGCCTGATAATCAAACCCTTACGGATTATCCCGTCCTCATCCAAAACAGGGCTTCCAACCTGACGGTACATCTCCAGAACAGCTTTTTTACTAATTTCGGGATAATCCTTTGCTTTTGAGTACTTCAAAGCAGCCTCTCCGGTTGAATATTTTAAATCCGGCAGATATACGTCTATAACTCCCGCAAGAGTTTTAAGGGTCTCCACTGTTTCATAGCCATTTGAATTATATACTACTGGGACTGTAAGTTCTCCGGCCTCTTTTAACTCACTGATAGCCTGATATATAGGATCTGTGTAATGGGAAGGGTTTACCAGATTAATATTATGTGCTCCCTTACTTACAAGCTCTTTTACTATTTCTTTAAGCCTTTCCAGTGTAACTAGCTTACCGAAATTTTCCTGGCTAATATGATAGTTCTGACAATATACACACTTGAGATTACAGCCTGAGAAAAATATTGTTCCAGACCCTCTTGTCCCACTAATGCACGGTTCTTCCCACATGTGAAGGAAAGCCTTGGCTATTTTGGGCTGTTCCGGGACGTCACAATAACCTGTTTCAACTGCTCTGTCTACATTACAGTGTCTTGGACATATACTGCATGTTATTCCCATTTGATATCTCCCTGTATACTTGTTATATTAAAACTTGTAAGATAGCCCGGTTTTAAACCTAATAAGCAGCTCCCTGATTATCAAGGTAACCTTATACAATATTTAATGATCTATAGTTCCTATTATGTAGCACCTATTATAAAGCACCTATATAGCACTAAATCAGAAGAACATATTCCCATATTATCTATCATTGGCTGAGGTGTTGGGGGTGTAACCCTTAAGAATATCTTAACATTTTATATTGTATTTACATTCCCAATAAATAAAAATATAATAAATCTTGAGTATTGATTAGTCAATAGTAATTTCCGGAGGATTTAACCAATGCAGCTTAAACCCATTGCGTATGCAGAGCGAAAGAGTGTTTTACCTAAAAACCTGTTTGTCGCTCTTATATATATACTTGTACTCGTTTGTCTGGCCATTGGGGTTATTTCCTTTGTTTCAGCCTGGAAGATAACCCATCCAGGGAAGCTTACAACAAAGCAAATTTCTTCAAATATAGCCCCTGATTACAAAAACATCAGCTTTTACTGCAGTGAATCAAAGGAAAAGATTAATGGATGGTTCTTTCCATCAATAGGCTCAAAAACTACGGTGCTTATGGTGCACAGCCATGGTAAGAACAGACTTCAGTTTGATGAAGAAACCTTCAAGTTAATTCGAAGATTAAATAATAAAGGCTTGAACGTATTAACAATAGATTTGAGGGGTTCAGGAAACTCAGCCGGTTCCATGTCTACTTTCGGAAAAAATGAAACAACTGATGTACTGACTGCCATTAAATATCTGAAGCAGCAGGAAACCGAAAAGATAATACTGATGGGTTTTTCAACTGGAGCCTCTTCATGTCTCTCTGCTATAAATAAGTCACCCTACCGGGACAGTATACTTGGGATAGTTGCTGACAGCCCCTATGCAAAGGTTGATAATTACATTGACTACGCAACCAAAGAAGACAGTTGGCTTCCAAAATATCCGTTTAAATTTACCATAGACTTTATCGTAAAGAAACTTACCAAGGTAAGTGATGATCTGGATATTATTCCCCAGATACCCGCTATAATGCCGACACCTTTATTACTTATAGATGGTGCTCAGCAGGAATTAAATGCATCTGAAAATACAAAACTGCTTTATGAACTATATTTCAGAAAAAGCCCCGTACCCGTCCGTTACTGGAACTCCGGCGCCACAGAATACGGTCAGAGCTTTTTGGCAGCACCTGATAAGTATATGGATACTGTTGTGGAGTTTATAGAGGAGTGTATTAGGGAGGCGGGGAAGAAAGCAGACGAGAAGTAAAGATACAAGCATGGAGTAGTTTCAATAACAAAAAATACAACTGGTTCATTTACAAAGACCTCAAAAATCACTTGCGTATCAGCTCGCAAGTGATTTTTTGACCCTTACTTATATCTATTTCTTAGTGTCAAAGTAGGATTGAGGAGGTAACTTACCCCCGATATTATAACCGTTATTAATAACCTGGCCCTGCTTTATCTGCTTGATTTCACTGCCTAGTTTATGCAGGACCTCTCTGACTTTATTGTTATTACTATTTTCAAGCATTTGAATACTCTTAGTCAATTCATAAATTGTCGTAATTGTTTGTTTAAGTTCAGTTGCTCCGGTTAGTTCAGACATTCTAATCTCTTCAAGGCTTTGAACCCCCATCATAGATTTTAGTCTTGAATAATATACTTCAAAGGCTTGATCAAGCTCATCGATTTTGTCCATCTCGTTCTGCTTCAAATCAATTATTTTTTGAAGTT
>JAEYNI010000174.1 GCA_023412635.1 Bacillota bacterium | reverse complement strand
CTCCTCTGAGGGCATTGATATTTGACTCCTTTTATGACAGCTACAAGGGAGTAATTGTATACATGAGGGTGAAGGAGGGTACCGTTAGAAACGGCGATACCATTCGTATGATGTATACTAAAAAAGAATTTGTAGTTACAGAATTAGGGCATCTGAGACCGGGAGGACTATCTCCGGCAAATGAGCTCAAAGCGGGGGACGTCGGATATATAGCTGCAAGTATTAAGAATGTCCGTGACACAAGAGTCGGAGATACTATTACGTTAGTGGATAATCCGGCTACAGAACCGCTGCCCGGTTATAAAAAGGTTAATTCCATGGTGTTTTGTGGAATTTATCCTGCTGATGGTTCAAAATATGGTGATTTGAGAGATGCATTGGAAAAACTACAGCTTAATGACGCTGCTCTTACTTTTGAGCCGGAATCTTCAGTGGCACTTGGTTTTGGCTTCAGATGCGGATTCCTTGGACTTCTTCATATGGAAATCATTCAGGAGAGACTTGAACGAGAGTATAACTTCGATCTTGTAACTACTGCCCCAAGCGTTATTTACAAGGTTACTACAACAGACGGTGATGTGCTGACAATAGATAATCCTACAAATCTTCCACCTATTACTGAAATTGATATGATGGAGGAACCAATTGTAAAAGCTACAATTATGGTTCCTACAGAATATGTTGGTAACATAATGGAACTTGCACAGGATAGAAGAGGCGTATACAAGGATATGTCCTATATTGATGAGGGCAGAGCTATGCTAACCTACGAGATGCCTTTGAATGAAATAATCTACGACTTCTTTGATGCACTTAAATCCCGAACAAAGGGATATGCTTCCTTTGATTACGAACTTATTGGCTATAGAGAATCTGATCTTGTAAAACTTGATATAATGTTGAACGGAGAAGTCGTTGATGCATTATCCTTCATAGTTCATAGAGAAAAATCAGTCTCCAGGGGAAGAAGAATGTCTGAAAAGCTAAAGGAATCTATCCCAAGGCAGATGTTTGAAATACCTATTCAGGCATGTATCGGTGGTAAAATCATTGCTCGTGAAACTGTTAAGGCATTCAGAAAGGACGTTCTTGCAAAATGCTACGGTGGTGATATCACCAGAAAAAGAAAGCTGCTTGAAAAGCAGAAGGAAGGTAAAAAGCGTATGCGCCAGGTAGGCTCTGTAGAAGTGCCCCAGGAAGCATTTATGAGCGTATTGAAGCTTGACTGATAATTATTACTGATAAATATATTTTAATTCAGAGGCATTGGATTCACCAATGCCTCTTTTGACAGTAAAAATAAAAACAGGTATCAATAAAATAATCATCAAAACAGGGGGCTTAATTTTGTCACAGCAATATTTAGAATGGCTTAAGAATCATTTAAAGGAAACATACAAGACACCTATTCTTGAAAACTTTCTTGAACTTGAGATAGCAGCAATTGAAGTGGGTCAAGTAGCATATACTTCAAAGATAATAGATAAGCATTGCAATATGTACGGGTTTGTTCACGGAGGTACTCTGGCATCTATATCAGATATAGCCATGGGGGTTGCTTGTATTACTCACGGAAAACGGGTAGTAACAATTGATATGAATGTAAGTTACATAAAGAATACACCTGTAGGAAGTTCTATAACAGCAATAGGCAGTGTTATAAGTAATGGAAGGACAATTATGAGAGCCTCAGGTGAAATATATAATGATCAGAAGCAGCTTCTTGTAAAGTCGCAGGCCTCATATTTTGTTACCGGAGATTTTAATGAGAAGCCTCAGCTTGAGGAGAAATAAATACAATAATAAAAAGTAATCAATAGTAATAAATTCATGAAATACATTCTATAACAGACTATATATTGATTTTTATCCCCAGCTTACGCCATCTTTTCAACACACCCGCATATCTATTCCTTTTACTTAGCACATAGGGTTTAATTCCGATGTTAAAGATTATTGCCTGAAGAACTCTCCTGAAGAGGGGGGTTCTTTTACTAATCAGTGCGTCATAGAAATCCTTGGAGCCAGACTGTAATTTTTTTAGAATTACTTCATTCTGTAATGGATTTTCGTTGAATTGTACTTTGACTCTCAAATTTAGAGTGTTTTTTGAGCCTGAAAATAGAAATAGTCTCTTTATTACGCTTAATGCCGTACTCCCGCCTCTGTTTTCGTATGTTACAACTGCAAATGTGGCTTTGGACTTTAAAAGCTGTTCAAATACAAAATGTCCACGGTCAATCAGTAGCTTCAATTGTGCAGATACATTACTTGCGTATACCGGAGAACCGATAATCAGCCCGTCGGCGTCAGCTATTTGGTTTGAAAGCTTTTCTATATCATCATCCATAATACATTTTCCTGACTCAAAGCACTTACAGCAGCCTTTACAGAAATTGAGCTGAAAATCAGAAATATGATAGTGTTTTATTTCAACGTCAGAAAAATGTGATAGATTATATGAAATTTGCTCTAATACTTTTGCTGTAGCTCCGTTTTTTCTAGGACTTCCATTTACAATAACAATTTTCATAAGGTCCTCCATACAAATTTGTTAATAAATAATTTACAAACTTTTAAGTAACAAAATTATTTGCTTCAAGAAATGTTGATTAAATGTCACACTTGTGACACTTGGTAATTAATAGTATAATGAAACACATTAAGTACGTCAATGTAATAGCTGAAACTGCTACATTTGGGCTAAAAATGTGACATTGAAAGGATAAGTATTATGAAAGAAAAAATAAATCCCCTAACAGTCCAATCTAAAAACTGGTTAGCTGATGCGCTGCTGAAACTGATGGAAAATAAAAATATTAATGACATTTCTATCAAGGAAATAGCAGAAAAGGCTCAGCTGGACAGACGAACCTTTTACCGACATTTTAGTACAAAGGAAGAGCTTCTGACTTTCTATATTGATAATCTGAGTAAAGAGTATTTCTCAGTTCTATTTTCACATCAAAACCTCTCAATTTATAGCATTACTAAAATGTACTTTGAATTTTGGGCGAGGCATATTCATTTTCTTACTGCTATATATAATAACAATTTACAGGTTCTTCTACTTAATTCTTACAATCAATATATGCCTGAATTGTACAAAAAAATTAATTTAAAAAGAAATCAAAATATCGATCAGAATAATTATAACAGAGCAACCGAGAGGTTTTCTATGGAACCTATGAGTTATAAATACGGTTTAAACTTTAAAATAGGTGGTTTTTGGAACATACTCTTTGAATGGATAAAAGATGAGATTAAAACAGAACCTGATGAAATGGCCAGAATCATTTCGGACTTTATGGAGAATGACATGTTTTTATAATGTTAGCCTATGTTTCCATAAAACTTTCACCAACCTGTAATTTTTGCACTGATTCAATATTATTTTTCATAATTTGACAAAATGTAGTTTGAAACTTCATAAATTTGGTATATACTCTGTGTATACAATACACTATAGATAAATAAAAGGAGTATTAATGTTATGTTCAAAAATATGAAGGTTTTTTACAAGGTTTTGATACTTTCAGTACTGTTGCTGTTATTACTGCTCGGTCAGGGGGCAGTATCGTATGTTTTCCAGAAAAAGGTAAATTCTGGAATAGACACCATTTATAGTAACTATCTTAAGGGTACAGAGTACATAAACAACATAAGAGCAAATTCTCGTGCTAACGAAGCAAACCTCCTGTATATAATATTGAACATTGACGACAAAACTGCCCAAAAAGAAAAACTTCAGGTTTTAGAAGACAGGTCTCGGGCCATAGAAGCTGACTTGGCAAGCCTAAAGCTATTAGAAATAGAAAATATTGGTGTTGATGCTATATCATCGGCATCACAGAATGTAGGAAAATTCAACGAGGTTAGGGATGAAATAATTAAACTGGCCATGGCTGGTGACCAGGCAGGTGCAATGAAGAAATTCAATGCGAATGTTAAATACTTAAATGATTATCAAATGCAATATCAGCAGTTATCTAAAGATATTGGAGATTTATCTGCCTCAGTATATAACAAAAGTGAACAAAATGAAAAAGTTGCAATCATGTCGTTAGTGTTGACTTTTGCTGTTGCTGCCATCTTGGGTATAATAGCCACATTTTTAATAGCCAGATCTATTTCCAAACCCCTTATGTATTCTGCAGAGCACCTGAAAATCATTGGCACTGGAGACCTTACAGGCAAAGTTCCGAAGGACTTAGTGAATAAGAAGGATGAAATAGGTCAGATAACCAATTCAATAAGCAAAATGCAGGAATCGTTAACTAAAATACTTAGTACGGTTATATTTGAGGCTGAAAAATCAAAACAGTCGATTGATGTTGCAAACAATAAAATGGCGGAATTAAACTCCGAAGTAATAGATATAACTGATACCTCACAGCAATTATCGGCTCTCATGCAGCAAACAGCCGCTTCAACTGAGGAAATGACATCAGTTGCATATGAAATTGAGTCAGCAGTAGAAAACGTTGCCTCAAAAGCGGAGGAAGAGGTGCGAATAGCAACCGATATTAATCTGAGAGCTCAATCAATTAAAGAAAAAGCTACTGGCTCTCTTAACGAGACCAGACAATTGTTTGAAAATTCACAGGACAAACTGAACCGGTCATTAAATGATGTTAGTAAAGTAGATCAGATAAAAGAAATGTATGGGATAATTTTAGGTATAAGTGACCAAACCAATTTGCTTGCCTTAAACGCCGCAATTGAAGCCGCTAGAGCAGGAGAACACGGTAAAGGTTTTTCTGTTGTTGCGCAGGAGATAAGAAAACTTGCTGACGAATCAAAGTACATAGTTTCAAAGCTTCAGAGCGTTACAAACCAGATTACTGTTTCGGTAAGAGATTTGGCAGATAGCTCCAGTAGCATTCTCAGTTTTATTAATGAAAAAGTATTCGCTGATTATGCATTACTCATTGAAACAAGTGAACAATACAGTCAAGATGCAATGTACTATTATGATAACTCAACAGACTTAAGTACCACCTGTGAAAAGCTACTCACCTCAATACATAACATGGTAACCGCTATCAGTGAAATTGCAAAGGCATCAAATGTTGGTTCTGAAGATATAGGCACAATTGCAAATAAGGCGCAGGTCATTGTCGAAAGGTCCTCGGAGGCTAAAGACCTGACAGACATCATTAAGAATGGTACTGATAGAATGCTGGAACAGGCGCTGGTATTTACAATAGAAAAATAGTTTAGTGATTTATCATTACAGATTTATATAACACAAAGTAAAGGCAAGCAGGGGAGATTGTAACTCTGCTTGCCATTTTTGTTTCATTTAACCATAATAACACATAGTTTGTTATATATGGGTCTATTGACTTCTTCAAAAATAGTAAGTATACTTAATATATAAATAGTAAGTGTACTTACTGAAACAAGAAAGGGGTTACACAATGGAATTACAGGATATACTGGGATATCTGCTCAATTCATGCGCAAAACTAATTAAGAGGTCGATGGATAATTATCTCGATAAGTATAATATTACAACTTCACAATGGGCGGTTATTAAACTGCTGGACACCAAAAAATGCCTTTCACAAACTCAGATAGCTGATGAACTAAAGGCAGACAAAGCTACTGTTGGGGAAATTGTAGTAAGGCTAAGTGAAAAAAAGTTACTTGAGAAAGCATTCGATCCGAGAGATAAAAGGTCGTATTCGATACATCTGACAGCTAAGGCTGAAAGTATGGTCAGTGAAATTGAAGCAATAGCTGAGAAGGTGACTAAAAAAGCTCTTGTGGGCTTTAGCAATACGGAAGAACAGCAACTGTTCAGGTCTTTAAATAGAATTATTGAGAACTTATCAGAGGAGGTACAATAAAATGACATGGGGTCAGGAAATCTTAAGAGCGTTTTTATTGGCATTGGGTTGTTTTGAAATAGTAACGAACCTAACATACCTCACTTTAGCCGGGGGGATAAACAAGGCAAGAAAACAACATGGTGAGCTTCCAAAAGGCTTACCAGATAAGAATATTAGGATTAAGGCAACGTGTATGCTTATAGCTGGATTGGCTCTTTTCGCAGTAGCATTATCTTCTTATATTTTACACACATATACCGGATTGGCAATAAGAATAGTATTGGTATTATTCTCTTTTTACGGGATTACCGAAGCCTTGTACTACAGATATTGGAAAACTTTTGGTTTTTCAATTGTAACAATTATCGTTATGATTGTGTCTTTTTTATTGTAGTTAAAGTGATGTTGAAACATTTATTTTGCTCAGGTAATTAATTTTTCCAAATTTTCAATAAAGTCTGGTCGAATAGTTTTTTTTGTTAAGGTAAAAATAATAAAATAAATCAGGTTGGTTCAACTAATTATTAATCAGTTGAACCTTGGATTTCATCAAATGCACTTTATTTCGCTGTACAGTTTAACTATTACATCAAAAATGTGAAAGGATGGATCTGATGAAAGCTGTGATTATGGCAGGCGGTGAAGGGT
>JAEYNI010000152.1 GCA_023412635.1 Bacillota bacterium | reverse complement strand
AACGAGCATTGTATTCGATAACCTTGGGCCCGTCTTTAGTAATCATCAAACCAAAATAGAGAATCCCCTTAAATTTACGGTCTTCCTTATTCATAGCCTCTATAGTAGGCAGGTAAATTTCCTTCATACATTGCTCTGCCAGCTTGTTGTCATAAATCAAGCTGGGCGAGAAGGTCCCCATTCCACCTGTATTTGGCCCCTGATCGTGGTCAAATACACGCTTGTGATCCTGAGAAGAAACCATAGGCACAACGGTTTTTCCGTCTGTAAAGGCCAATATGGATACTTCAGGACCTTCAATAAATTGTTCAATGACGACCCTGTTTCCTGCCGTTCCAAATACCCTGTCGTTCATAATGCTGTCCACAGCAGCTTTTGCTTCATCAAGTGTTTTTGCAATTATAACACCTTTTCCTAAGGCTAAACCGTCTGCCTTGACAACAATGGGTGCGCTGCAGGTATCAAGATACTTCAGAGCCTTTTCACTGCTGTCAAATACTTCATAGGCGGCAGTAGGAATGTTGTACTTCTTCATCAGATCCTTCGAAAAAGCTTTACTGCCCTCAATGATGGCTGCCGCTTTAACAGGACCGAAGGCTCTGATACCTGCAGCCTCCAGTGCATCAACCATTCCGGCTACCAGAGGGTCATCTGGTGCTACCATAACTAAATCTATTTTATTCACCTTCGAGAAATTTACTATTCCTTCGATATCTGTAGCCTTAATGGCAACACAGGTAGCAAGCTTTGAAATTCCTCCATTCCCAGGCGCGCAGTACAATTCGTCTATCTTGGGGCTCTGGGAGAGTTTCCAGATTATAGCATGTTCTCTTCCACCGCCTCCAACAACTAAAACCTTCATAGATACCTCCATCTTAGTGTTTAAAATGTCTCATGCCTGTAAATATCATTGCTATACCGTACTTATTGCAGGCATCGATAGATTTCTGGTCATTTAATGAGCCGCCGGGCTGAATTATTGCTTTGATACCTGCCGCTGCAGCTGCCTCAACGCAATCCTCAAAGGGGAAGAAAGCATCCGATGCCATAACTGCACCCTTTGATCTCTCACCTGCATATTCTATTGCAACTCTTGTAGGAACTATTCTGTTTGTCTGTCCAGGGCCCACACCTATTGTCATCTTACCCTTGGCCAGTGCTATACCATTTGACTTTGTGTGCTTAACAACCTTCATAGCAAATATAAGGTCTTTCATCTGTTCCTTTGTTGGCTTAACATCTGTTACAACCTTAAGTTCTTCTTCGTTAAACAACTGATTGTTGTACTTTTGAACTAAAAGACCGCCGCAAACCTTCTTCATATCAAGAGTATCAGCTGGTACTTTTTCTGCAATTCCCTCAAGCTTCAGCAATCTGATATTCTTTTTCTGGGAAAGAATTGCAAAAGCCTCATCTGAGAAGGATGGAGCTACAACTATTTCAACAAAAATCTTGTTTATTTCTTCAGCGGTTTTAGTATCTATTTCCCTGTTTGCAGCAATGATTCCTCCAAATATTGATACAGGGTCTGATTCATATGCTCTCATATAGGCTTCATAGATTGTTGAAGCACTGCCCACACCACATGGATTGGTATGCTTTACGGCTACTACTGTAGGCTCGTCAAATTCCTTAACCAGCTCTATTGCGCCATTGGTATCATTTATATTATTATAGGACAATTCCTTACCGTGAAGCTGAACAGCACTTGGAAGCAGTCCTCTGTTTGCGCCTACTTCCTTATAGAATACTGCTTTCTGATGTGGGTTTTCACCGTAACGCATATCCTGTACCTTCTCATAGGTAAGTGAAAGGGTTTCAGGGAAATCAATGTCTCCCAGAGTATCTCTGAGATATTTTGCTATCAGTGTGTCATAATGGCTGGTGTGTTCAAATACCTTGTAGGCAAGTCTGAACTTGGTTTTTACACTGACGTCACCTGTTTCATTAAATTCTGAAAGAACTTTCTCATAGTCGGCTGGGTCTACTACAACAGCAACATCCTGATAATTCTTGGCAGCTGCCCTTAGCATTGTAGGTCCGCCTATATCAATATTTTCAATAGCTTCTTCAAGCTCAACATTTCCTTTTAATATTGTTTGTTTAAACGGGTATAGGTTTATTACAACTATATCAATTGTTTCAACACCCAGTTTCTTTATTTGTTGCATGTGCTCTTCATTACTTCTTATGGCAAGAAGTCCTGCGTGAACTTTCGGGTGAAGCGTCTTTACTCTTCCATCCAGACACTCAGGAAAACCTGTTATATCTGAAATATTTATAACCTTTAAGCCTGCGTCAGACAATGCTTTAGCCGTTCCTCCCGTAGAAATTATCTCCACGCCTTTAGCAGCCAGAGCAGAAGCAAAATCGACTATTCCTGTCTTGTCCGAAACACTAATTAATGCACGCTTAATCATAAACCTAAAGCCTCCAATCAAAAATAATAGTTATTTTAATTATAAATTTACTCAACTGATAATTGAGGTTTAAACAATTTTGACCCTGTTGCCTTCAATAACCAACTTATTTTCGGCAAACAGCTTTATTGACTCAGGAAGTATCTCCCATTCAGCCTGTTCCATAACTCTTCTCTGCAGACTCTCAGGTGTATCGTTATCTTCTACATAAACTGCTTTTTGCAATATAATAGGCCCGGTATCGGCCTCAAGCTCCACAAAATGCACCGTAGCTCCGGTTACCTTGACTCCTGCTTCCAAAACATGTTTATGCGGGATTATCCCATAAAAACCTTTGCCACAAAAAGCAGGAATTAAAGATGGGTGAACATTTATTACCTTGCCGGTATAATACTTGTTGAAGCGCTCCCCCAGAATTGAAAGGAAACCCGCCATAACCACAAGTTCAACCTTATATTCTCTGAAATGGTCAATCAGAGCCTGATCGTATTCATCTATATTATCAAAGGATTTTTTTGAAATAACAGTTCCGTTTATTCCATGCTTACTTGCCCTCTCAAGAGCATATACCCCAGGCTTGCTGGATACAACGGTAACGATTTGCACGTTTTTGATATACCCGTTCTCTATCTTGTCAATTATTGCCTGAAGATTTGAACCTCCTCCAGACACCAATACGCCTATTCTCAGCATATTTGCCTCCGCGTTATATTATTTCAACCCCTGCTTCACCTTCGCTTATAGTTCCAATATTATAGGCAGCTTCACCAACAGATTTCAGGTAAGTTACTATCTCATCTGCTTTTTCACTGTCTACAGCCATAACCATACCGATTCCCATGTTGAAGGTGTTATAAATGTCTCCGTCCTTCATATTACCCAAGTCTTTGAGTAATTCAAAAATTGGAAGTACAGGCCAGGTTCCCTTTTCTATATTGACCCTTAACCCTTCGGGTACCATTCTTGGAATATTTTCAATAAAGCCGCCACCGGTAATATGTGATATTCCTTTTATTTCGTACTTTGAAATCAAGTCAAGTACGGTTTTAACATATATTTTTGTAGGCTTTAATAGCTCTTCTCCCAGTGTACAGCCCAATTTCTCAACATATTCTTTCAGGTTTTTTTCTGTGGGATTAATCAGTTTACGAACAAGAGAATAGCCGTTACTGTGGATTCCTGATGAAGGAAGTCCAATAAGCTTGTCTCCAGCTTTAATTTTTTTACCGTCAATAATTTTTTTCTTATCAACTATTCCCACAGTAAATCCAGCCAGATCATATTCATCTACAGGATAAAAGCCTGGCATTTCAGCCGTTTCACCGCCAATCAAGGCACAGCCTGACATTACACAACCTTCTGCAACCCCCTTGACAATTTCTGCAACCTTTTCGGGATAATTTTTTCCCACTGCCACATAGTCAAGGAAAAACAAAGGTTCAGCACCGCTGCACACAATATCGTTTACGCACATTGCAACACAGTCAATACCCACGGTATCATGCTTTTTAAGTAAAAAAGCCATTTTAAGTTTTGTTCCCACACCATCAGTTCCTGATACCAGAACAGGCTCTTCATATTTGGATTTGTCAAGGGTGAATAAACCGCCGAAGCCCCCCAGCTCTGTCATAACCTCGGGTCTGAATGTTCTTTTTACATGGTTTTTCATTAATTTAACTGCTTCATAACCTGCCTCTACATCAACACCTGCATCTCTGTAAGTTGTCATATTAACCTCCATGAGCCGTAATAGCGGCCACAAAATATAATGAAATTTGTCTACTCCCCATATCCGCTATAAGGCGAATAAAGGAGGTTAATTGGCCATGTGCGCTTTTAAAATATTTGATAA
>JAEYNI010000133.1 GCA_023412635.1 Bacillota bacterium | reverse complement strand
TACCAATATAAAATAGGTATGATAATGTAAGCAGAAAAGCAAAAATACTTGTTATTTTTGTTTTTATTTCTGTGTAGTCAAGCAACTTTAAAAGCATCCGGATTCCCATCTACGCGCAAAGCGCGTGCACCAAATAATTAGGAAAAGACACATTGTGGGTTTTTGATTCACCCTTCAGGTCTCAGGACTTGCCATAGGACTTATCCAAAATATATATAAGCTTTGACCTTTTGTCCGGAGAAATATCAAGGTTGTCAATTATTTTCATTGATTTATTGTAATATTTCTCAGATATCGTATGTGTATACTCCAGCCCACCTGCCTTAATAACGGCATCATTCAGCTCATCAATGGTCAGATTTTTATCTCGGGCCTTTTCCTTTAATCCCATCATTTTTCTAAAGGTATATATTAGTGGTAAAGTAATAACTCCCTGCTGGTAATCAGATTGGACAGGCTTTTTGGCTACTGCCTCAGTCTTTTCAAAATCCATGCAGTCATCCTGTATCTGAAAAATCATCCCGATGTATCTGCCTAATCGCTTATACAGGTTAAGAGTTTTTTCGTCGGGTATGGCTTCTTCACCTGATTTATCCTCGGAGGTATGTCCACTAAGTACTGCTCCTGCCAGAAAACAAGCTTCAAAAAGGGCTGCTGTTTTTCCTGAAATTATTTTTAAATATTGCAATTCCGACAAATCAAGAAAACCGTTATTAATGTGCTGGTTTAGTTCTCCCAGACAAACTCTGCCGATATAATCCGGTACACTCAGTTTTATATAAGCCTCTTTATTCTGAACTGAAGCTGCTATTCTTAACGCAATACTAAAGAGATAATCGCCGCAGATGACTGCAGTCTTCCTTCCGTACTTTTTTTGAAGTGTTACATTACCTCTTCTGATAGGCGCATTATCTATTACATCATCATGTACCAGGGTTGCAAGATGAAGCAGTTCAATAGCGGCAGCAAAACTGACAGCATTGGGATGAATCTTCCCCTCCCTGTTCTGGGCACAAATGAGCACAGATACAGCCCTGATGTATTTGCCTGTCGAAGCCGTTAAATGCTCGGTATATTTTCGAATAATGACAGGAGCATCGGTTAATGCCTTATTTACCTTTTCTTTGACAATATCCAAAGCTCCGTCATAAACAATAAACTCAACTTTATTTTGAGACTTCATGTTTTCATTAATCATTATAAATATACAACCTTCTCACAATAGGTAGTTTCTTCCACTGCTTTTTCAAGAATGGCATTACATAGTAGTCCAGTCCAAAGGTTCTCCCGGCGCCAATCAATACTGCAATTGCAGCAAATATCATCCAGAAGGTTCCCAGGTATAATCCCGTTGTACATACGAACATAAACTGCAGTATCAGGGACAATGCTGATGCAGGTGTTGTAAACAATCCGCCAATAAGTGCCAGACCAATCAATATCTCAGCAATAACAATAAAGCCCTGCATAAATATCTGCATAGAATCGCTTGGCATAACAAAGTTTTTCAGGAACCAGTTCATTAAAGGTACATCGAGTTTAAACGCATAATCGCTTAATGCTGAGTGTGATAACTCCTTACCACTTACAAAAATCACACGGAACAAACCAAGAAAATCAAAGTTCATTATAACCGTTCCGATTGATTTTACAGCTTCCTGTACGGTACCATCTGCAGCTGCTCCCGTTGCGGCACTAACTGCATCAACGGCAGATTGAACAATACTTGCATCAGCTACTCCTGTAGCCCCACTTATAGCATCAGTTGCAGCCTGCCCCGCCGTTGTACCTGCTTCGGCAGCTTTTTGTGAGAGAATACTGTTATACCATGAGTTTGCCCCACCAAAGAAGCCTTTAAGTTTTGGTGCTGACATCCAGCCCTCAACTAGCTTCATTATACCTTCAAAGAGCCATACTGCACCCAGCCAGACTCTCAAAGCAACTAAAAGGAAGCTTGGAGTTCTATTTGAAAAATGACCACCTACAAAGCTTCTGCAATTTCTTATGGTAAAAAACTCGTGTCTTACATAGCTGAAAATTTTGTTCCAGCCTAACACCTGTATAAAGTAAATTATATTTATAAAATGTTTTGCAAGCATTGCAAAGAAGGACGACAGATTGAACATACGATTGGGGAAACCAACCCTGGCTACGCCATAGCGTCCTCCCACACAAACCATTACTCCATGAAAGGATGGTTTGTATACCTTCATCTCACCTTTTCCTGTAATTGCATTATATATATTATTTGCACATGTATCAGCACTATGTTCACAATTTTCCACCATCTGAGGAACCGGTCTTTCTTCACCTTCCGGTATGAAGAACATGTTGTCGCCCACAACGTAAACGTGTTCATCATTGATTGCTCTAAGGTAAGAGTCGGTCTTTATACGTCCTCTGCTAACAGATTCAAGAGTTTTTGCCGCCTCATTTGTTATGTCTGAACCTTCAATACCTGCTGTCCAAATAACGGTTCCTGCAGAATACCTGGTACATTGACTGTTTTTCTTAACTTCGATGAAGTCCTCTCCAACCTTGCATACACCCGAGTTGAGCATCAGCTTGACACCCATTTTTTCAAGACGCATTTCTACCTTTTCCGAGAGTTTTTCAGGCAGTATGGGCACTGCTCTCTGAAGGACATCGACGTTAACCAGTTCAACAAGGTCTCTGTCTATTTCGTATTTTTCACAAAGAAAAGGAACATACTCTGCTAATTCCCCAATCATCTCCACACCGGTAAAACCAGCTCCGATAACGTAGAAGGTCAGAAGTTTTTTCTTCTTATCGAAATTAGTTTCAGTTGCTGCCTTTCTAAAACAATTATGAATATGATCCCTTAATTTTATCGCATCATCATAGGTCCAAAGCTTAAAGGTGAACTCTTCTGCACCTGGCACTCCGAAAAAGGTAGGTTTTGAGCCGGCGGCAATTACAAGATACTCGTAATCATATTCTGAATTTTCACCGACTACTCTATGATTATTAAAGTCAATTGATTTAACAGTATCTAGTACAACATTTACCTTTCTGCCGGCGAAAACCTTCTTCAGGCTTATTTTAATACTATCCTCGTCTACACGGTTGGCTGCAACCTCATGCAACTCGGTCAGCATGGTGTGGAAAGGATTCTTATCGATTATTGTTATAGTTACGGTATCATTCCTTTTAAACTTTTTAGCTAACTTTTTGGCTGTCAGTATACCTGCATACCCAGCTCCGATAACCAAAATATTTTTTTTCATAAATTCCTCCAGCAGCAATTGTCCTATATGCTATATTTTTCAACAATATTCTACATTTACCGATCAATCTTATCAAAGAATTGTAAAACAATCAATAAATTATGTTAACTTTTTGACATGTAAATACATACAATTGTTATAGAAATAGTGATGATGGCATTTACTAATTAATACCACCATTTGTTCAATAAAAACATATCTTCAGAAAATTAAATTACAATTCTATATACACATAATTTCTCTTGTATGCTCCTGGTTATCCTTCTGTGTACTCTTTTCAAATTTTTTCAAGGTATACAAAACCAAGCTTGTCATTAACCCTTTCTGTTTTAAAGACCCTGTATCCCGCTTTTTGATACAGGCCGAGATTTTTTTCACTCTTACAGCCTGTAAAAAGTTCAAAGCGAACCTGACTAAAACACTTTTCAATGGCTGAAAGCAAAGCTTTTCCAATCCCTTTATTCTGATATCGTGGGTGTACAATCAATTTCCCTATATAGCAGGTTCCCGCCTTTTCATAGGCTCTCACCGAACCGACAATTTTCCTGTCTGAAACTACTTTTAGCACAATACAGTTCTTTGCTTCCTGTTCCAACTCATCAATTGTTTGACGCAAAGGAGGAATATTAAAGTCATTATAAATCTCGGCTTCACTCTGATAGGCAAGCTTCTGGAGTTGGAGTATTTCTTCCAGATCAGCTTTTGAGGCAATATCTGCTGCAGGAAAGCCGTAGTTATAGCCAGAAGCCTCAATATACTTTTTAGTTCTTGGACATGCTAATATACACAGTCCGCATATAGTTACTCCAGAAGCAACCCGCCAGGTTCTTTCCACCGTTTTGTTTCTGCAGGCAATAAAATCATAAAATTCCTCACGGGGTTTACCTGAATACCACAGTTCACCAGACAAAGCCTCTGCAGGGCAGTTTCTGACACAGCTGTCACAATTACCGCATCGTGAATTAGTTATGGGCTGTGCTGCTTCCAGAGGCGCATCTGTGAGTACAGATGAAATTCTTACAGCTGATCCGAACTCTTCAGTCACAAGGAGGGCACATTTGCCTATCCAGCCAAGTCCGGCTTTGGTAGCAACCGTTTTGTGCGGTAGAATAGTTGAGTGGTCAGCATGATTTATCGTTACATTGGACCTTGTCTTTGGTACAGCAGAGTAACCCGCCTCCCGAATAAGCTCCTCAGCTCTCCTATCCAGACTGTCCAATAAAATATTTAACCTGTTGTACTCGTCGTAATACTCTTTTGTAGGCCCCAGAGCAATGGAATTAATAATTTGTGGTTGTACTGCTGCTGCAATGGCTATGCCATATTTATAGCCCAAGGTCTGTTCTTCAGGTAAATCGGATAAATCAGCATAGCCGACAAGTGCCGCACCCATACTGAGCAATTCTGTTTTTATTCTTTCACTTATTGTAGTCATCTCCAACCCCCATTTTCTAAATAAATTCCATTATATAGTAATAGACCCGTGGTATCAACTAAACACCAATACACCATCAAATATGTAGTTGTATATTATTATGAATCTAGTTAATGATAAATCTATACTTTCTATCTGGAAGAGGAGATGACGATATGTTTAAACATGATAAAGCACTATTGAAAGAGGTACGGGTAGATGGGCCAAACCCTAATTTCGCAGCCATTATGCAGGAACAGCTTGGAGGCCCGCAGGGTGAATTAAAAGCAGCTTTATAGTATTTTTCACAGAGCGCACGAATAAAGGACCCCGAAATAAGAGACCTTTTTTTAGATATAGCTTCTGAAGAATTAAGTCATATGGAAATGGTGGCTCAAACTGTTAATCTGCTGAATGGTCACGTTCTGGATGCAAATAATGCTACTGTTGAAACATTGAAGCACATGTTTTAACAGGACTTACACCTATGTTAGCTAATGCTTCAGGACAATTATGGACTGCTGCTTATATTAATGAAACAGGAGATCTGGCGGCAGATATTTTATCAAACATTGCTGCTGAACAGCGAGCAAAGGTCGTTTATCAATATCTTTACAGACAGATAAATGATAAGGGAGTAAGGGAAACGATAGATTTTCTTCTGAATCGTGAAGAAGCACATAATACAATGTTCCGTGAAGCCTTTAACAGGATTCAGGATACCGGTTCACTTAAAGACTGGGGCATTACAAAGGATTCAAAGCTGTATTTCAATTTATCAACTCCCGGCGGGCAGTATTTAACTCAGAAAATGCCCAACCCCCAAGCTTCAATAATCCAAACTAAAGTAACTTGGAGCTGCGTATTAGTGGTTGAATAGCCGCCAATGCGCAGCTCATCTAAATTCTGTTCTATTAAATTTTTACAGTTTTTTAGGAATTATTATCATGATCATGCTTCTGCCTTCAAGCCTCGGAAATCTGTCAACAGTTCCAAAATCTTTTATGGATTCAGAAAATTTTTCAAGGACTTCTTTCCCAGCTACGGTATACTTCATTTCTCTTCCCCGAAATCTTATGGACACCTTAACTTTATCTCCGTTCTGCAAAAACTTCATAGCACTCTTTACTTTTACTTCAAAATCATGTTTCTCAATTGTGGCCGATAACCGTACTTCTTTTAATTCAACAATCTTTTGATTCTTTTTCGCTTCCTTTTCTTTCTTCGCCTGCTCAAAAACACTTTTATTGTAGTTTGTTATTTTGCAAACAGGTGGAGCCGCATTCGGAACTATTTTAACAAGATCGAGTTCTTTGGAAAAAGCTAGTTTTAAAGCCTCTTTAGTTGGCATAACTCCCAACATTGAACCATCGCTATCTATAACTCGTATTTCATTATCTCTAATTTCTTCATTCAACTGCAATTCATCTTTCTTAATAATATACACCCCTTTTTATTAGTATTCCACATAAAGAAATAACAATGTAAAAACATTAAAAGCGGATATTCATAAAGAAATCCACTTTTAAGTATTTTCCATTTGTATCATTATAATTTACATTATTAAAAAGGAGAGTAAATCACTCTCCCTTTGATTACCATCTGTTTCCGCCGCCAAAGCTTCTGTTTCCGCCTCTGTTATTGTTTCCTCTTTGCTGCTTTCTAGCCGCTCTGCAATCAGGACATCTCTGAGGTTCGTTATCAAAACCCTTTTCCTTGTAAAAAGCTTGCTCATTTTCACTAAAAATGAATGTTGAGTTGCAATCTTTACATGTTATAGTCTTATCTGCCATATTCAATATACCTCCTTCAATTATTTGGATTTAAAATTCCCAAGCAAGCACACTCCATAATAATCTAGAGAAGTATTGTAGAAAATAAATAACCCATTGCTTAACACCATATCACATATTAATAAAATATGCAAGTAAAAAATATTATTAATGTAAATTAATTTCACACATTACTACTTTTACCATATTTATTGTTTTATTTAATTCTTATTCTGTAAGCTTTATCTATAAAATTTCTTTCCCTCAGCAGCAAGCTTTTCTTCCCATATCATCCTCAAGATATCAAGTTCCTGAGAATAGTCGGTTTTTACCTCATCTTTTTCGTCATACTGCAGCTGTTCAAGTATTTCAATGGTAAAGTTATCTGCTCCCAACTCATTCCATTCCTTCTGGAGTTCCTTGTTGGGATGTCTTCCTCCGGCAAGTCTGACTTTGGCTCCGTTCATAACACCTCTCAGGTCCGGAGTCGTCTGTATATAACAGTTATTGTTAGCTTTGCAACGCACTACAAATATCCCCATTGGATGCTTGGCATTCATATATTGCTGCTGAAGTTCCTTTTTACGAGTCTTATCCATGGTTAATAACCCATCTCCTTTAATATTTTTGCCAGAGTACTCAAACGTTCGCCGATAAGTTCATCATCATCACTTAATGCCTGGCTGAAAAGTTTTAGGTCCTCATCAATTTTCTCATTATCAGTACAGACTGATAATGTCATAGCATCTCCCTGCAAGCCCACCCTGTCAATAACTGGCTTTTCAGAATCATACAACTTCTGGAACCTGTATGACTCCTCTTTGATAAACAGCTTGGTTCTTGCCACCATAATAGCCAGATCCAGAACGCGGTGAAGCGGCAGTTCTTCAGACTGTCTGGACCATTTCTCTCCGGTGTATCTCCACACCTTTGCCGAAATATCAACCTTTCCTCTGTCATTCCACTGTGCAAGCCCAAGAGAAAGCCCTTTGGCATCAGTATTGTAGGCATATCTGCCATCAACATTTTCATAGTTCTCGGATACTATAACAGGTTTATGTTTTAAAGTTGTGGGAATCTTCATAATTAACTCCTCTTTTACTACTAGCTTAGTAATTTAGTAATTTACTGATTTACTAATTAATATAATAGTACTCTTTACAATATAAGTCAATATATTGTAATTATTGATAGATTTTCCCACGGATTTCATACTGAAGACGGAGATTCTCTACTTGCTTGGTTCATATTCCTGATGCTATAATATAGGCAAATTTCAAATTTGTTTATCCGGTTGGGCAACGTTATGCATTAAAAGTTGGACATTGCTTTCAAGATGAATTAGGCTTCTGGGGTGGGAAGCTCGTTTTACAGCGAGTTTTCCGCCCTTTTTGGTTTTTAATTATCTGTAAAAATAATTTTGATAGTTGTTAATAATATGAGGTAAGCTACTGTTGAAAAACCGTTTTGCATAGCATAAGGATAAACAAATAAGATACTAATAAATTAAATGGTTTTTAGGAGGTCTAAAATGATAATAGG
>JAEYNI010000053.1 GCA_023412635.1 Bacillota bacterium | reverse complement strand
TCCATTTAACAATGGGAGCGAGACTTCCAATATGGTCCATATCATGGTGGGTTATGATTATTGTGTCAATTTTTTCAGGTTGTACTCCCTCATTTTTAATAAGTTCCAAAAGGGTTTCCGACTGCCCTGGCAGTCCGGTATCAATTAATACTGTGTTTTTATCATCCCATACCAGCACAGGATAAATAGTACCTGTAACATTTGGAACATTCGGTTCCAATTCAAGGATTGCAAGTCCGTCGTCAATTCTCATAAATTAAGGCTATATAGCCCCTTCACCTCCACTTTTTTTCTGATAATTTATTAAATACTCCTCTGTCTCATCAAACCATTTTATTGATGCCCCAAGAGAATTTATACCGTATCGTAATGTTACTATCCAATATGGATATTGTGGTTTCAATTTTGCTTCATCGTTTTTAAGGTAGTACGAAAGGATTTGACTAAGCTGATTATACTTTGCATTAGTCCTTTCCTTTGCCTGTCGAAGCATTTCAACGGTATCTCCAAGCTCCATCTGATTTCCGAAGGAAAGCTTCAAAAGCAGCTCTGATCTTTCGGGCTGATACTCCACAGGTTCAATAAGCCAGTTTTTTAAAACAGCAATACCTTTTTCAGTTATAGTGTAGCTTTTCCTTCTTGAAGAATCGTCTGATGTTTCTCTCTGAATAAGTTCTGCTGCCTCCAGTTGAGATAATACCGGATATAGGTGACCAAAATTTTCATTCCAAAAATAAGAAATACTTTTATCGCAAAATTTCTTGATATCATAGCCAGACATCGGTCCTAAAAGGCTGAGAACCCCCAGTATGGCATACATGGTTTTGTTTTTCATTTTTATCTCCTTAACGATCTATATATCACTCTGATATATACTATTATATCAGAGTGATATATATTGTCAATAAAATATTAGACAAATAAAAAAGAGGTATTCCCAAACGGCTGCTGTGTTTAGGTACCTCTATATTTTTGGTGGTTCTCAGCCCTTGTATTCCAACATTTTCTCAAGAACTTTATATGCATTTTTGTTTTTCATTTTAGTAGTCTCATTATTTTCATATTCAACTCTCATTGTCAAATAGTAATTTTCTGCTGGAAATCCAAAATCAAGTAGATACTTAATTTTGTTCATTGGCAAGGCATATATATGCTTTTCGCTTTGTCCCTGAGGAGTCGCCATAATTTCTTCATTGCCGCTAATATCAATTTGATGCTTGTCCACAAATTCATCCAATGGCTCAAAAATCCCTTTTTCCTTGTATACTTGTAGTGTATGTCCATCCATTAGCATAATTTGAACACCCGCATCCGAAAATTCCACATCAACCCTCGGCCCCATCATCGGAACAAAATCCAATATTTTTTTATCATCTTTATTTACATCCTGAATAACCTTTTCAAAGTGATTGTTTATAGCTGCTTTTGCATCTTCGCCTATTTCTCTTCCATCGGTGACATATCCGATCTGAATATCAGGCTCTCTGTTACCTTTTGAAAACATTATCAGGACAAAACCTACAGCTAAAATAAATAAACCTACAAGTACATACACTTTGTAATAATACCAGAAGTTTGAAATCTTACCTTTCATTTATTAACCTTCCTTCCAAAACTAAATTATTATATGTTTTCATAATTTACGTCAAACTTTGAATGTTACAAAGATTTGCATATACCCCGTTTAACTTGAGCAGTTCTTCATGCTGTCCCGCTTCGGCTATTTTACCGTTTTCAAGCACAATTATTTTGTCTGCTCGCTTTACAGTTGATAATCTATGTGCAATAACAATCAGAGTTCTTGTTCCTGCAATTTTGTTGATAGCCTTTTGAATTTCTGTTTCTGTTTCGGTGTCCACAGCTGAAGTGGCTTCATCAAGAATAAGAACAGGTGAATTTCTCAGCACAGATCTGGCAATCGATATTCTCTGTTTTTGACCTCCGCTGAGTCGTACGCCTCTTTCCCCGATAACAGTTTCATATTTTTCGGGCAGGGACATTATATATTCATGGATATAAGCTGTTTTCGCAGCCTCTTCTATTTGCTCCTGAGTTGAATCATGACAGCCATAGGCTATGTTTTCAGCTATTGTACCATTAAAAAGAAATACATCCTGCAATACTATACTCAACTGATTTCTAAGGGACTCAAGCGTTATATCCTTAATATCAATACCATCCATTAAAATCTTTCCCGAGTCCGGGTCATAAAATCTGGCAATAAGGGCAGATACTGTAGTTTTACCCACACCTGTCGGCCCAACTAAGGCTATCATCTGACCCGGCTTCACTTTAAAGCTGATATTGTCCAACACAGGAATATCTCCCTTATATGAGAAGCTCACATTTTGGAATTCTATAGAGCCTGTCAGTTTTCCAACCTTTTTAGCCTGGGGCTTATCCTCGATATCAGGATCGGTATCCAATACTTCAAATACTCTTTCTGCTCCTGCCAGGGCTTGCTGCATATCCTCCACCACCCTGGTCAGCGTTGAAATAGGTGTATAGAATAAATTTAGATACAGTAAAAAGGCCACAACCTCGGATATGCTCAGTCCTGTCTTCATAGCCAGCAGAGGTCCGGCTATCAACACAATAACCGTTCCTATGGACGAAATAAAGTTAACGGCAGGATTCAGTATCCCTGAATAAAAAAGTGCTTTAATCAAAGCTGTTGAGTATTCTTCAGATTTTTCCGAAACCTTCTCCAATTCATATTCCTGCTTGTTGAAGACCTGTATTTCCTTCATGCCCGAAAAATTATCCTGTAGAACTGCGTTTAACTCGGCGATTTTCGTCTGTCCGACTTTAAAATACTTTCTTATCTTTCGCAGAACAATTGAAAGTAATGCTATAAATGGTATGGGAATACAGACCAGCAGGGCTAGCAGCGGATTTATGAATACAAGAATTATCAGCACACCAACCAGTGTAATGATATTTGTTATTAGATCCGGTATAGCATGGGCTATAAGATTTTCAAAAGTGCTTGTATCGTTAACTACCCTCGACATGAGCTGTCCGGTTTGCTTGTCATGATAATAGCTCATGGAAAGCTTCTGAAAATGATCATAAAGTACTCTTCGTACTCGAGCTACCAGACTCCAGGATGCCACATGGGCAAAATAATTGTTTAAGAACTGAAATAAAGCTCTTAGTGCAAAGCAGCCTAATAGCGAAAGTGCCAAAATTATAATAGTATTAATAGAATTTCTATAATCGCCAGATTCCATAATTGCTATAATTTTTGAGGTTATGTACGGTGCTGTCAGGTTAATTCCCGAAATCATAAATAATGCAATAGTAGATATCACAAGATATTTTGTCCAGGGTTTTGCCAGTTTGAATAGTCTGATTATGTGTTTCATATTTCACTCCGTGTATTTTATAAGTTACCATGCAGGTTATTAGAATATTATAACATCCGTCCGATGGATATAACATATGCAAATACTTATAATATTTTAACATTTTTATCATTATAGCCTTCCAATTTGTGATGTCCGTAAAGCTTGTTTCCTATATCTGCTCCTTTTGTTTTGCAATGTTATAATTATTTTTACATTTTTATATAAGAAAAGAGAAATCTAATTCTATATAGATAATAGTTTACAATTTATTCTATAATCAATATAATAATATAATGTTGTTCGAATTTTTAAACAATAATGAATGGTACAGGTGATTATGAAATGAACAAAACGATAAAAAGGTTGCTGATAGGCAGACCTCTTAAAAATGAAGAAATTAAAGGAGAGAAGTTTGGAGTTTTATGGGGACTTCCTATACTTTCAAGTGATGCAATCTCATCTGTAGCATATGCCGGGCAGGAGATATTGTTGGTTTTACTGCCGGTTATCGGTATGCTCGCATTTAAGTATATGGCTTATATTTCCATAGGTATTATATTACTATTGGGAGTATTAACTCTGTCATATAGGCAAACAATAGACTGCTATCCAAACGGTGGCGGCGCCTATGTGGTTGCTAAGGAAAATATTGGTTTATTGGCAGGCGTAACTGCCGGTTCTGCTCTTTGCATAAGCTATATACTCACTGTAGCAGTTAGTATAGCCTCTGGCGTACATCAGATTGTTTCTGCATTTCCGGTATTAAAGCCTTATACCGTATATTTATGCGTTTTTGTAATAATACTTATGACACTGGGGAATCTTAGAGGGATTAAGGAATCTGCAAAGCTGTTCAGTCTCCCTACCTATTTCTTTATTTTTTCCATCATATTAATGTTAGTTGTTGGTGTAATCAAGATTTTCATGGGTTACGAACCAGAACCTTTAGAACTCGCAGAAACGACACTACAGCCCGTTTCTCTTTTTCTTCTTCTCAGTGCATTTACAAATGGTTGTGCTGCTCTTACCGGAGTTGAGGCTGTAAGCAATTCAGTTCCTAATTTCAGGGAGCCAGCTACTAAAAATGCAAAAGCTGTTTTGGTTCTGCTTTCAACTTTAGTGTTAATAGTTTTTGGAGGAACCTCCATTATAGCCAATTATTATCCCATAGATCCCAGTAAGGGAGCAATGCTTATTCAAATTGCAGGTATGATATTTGGAAAAAATGTTTTATTTTACATTATTACTGCACTTTCCTTTGGTATTCTTGTTCTTGCAGCAAATACAGCTTATTTTGGCTTCCCTAATCTTATATCGGTTATGGCCAAGGAGGGCTATGTTCCAAGACAGCTTAGTATGAGAGGTGACAGATTAAGCTTTTCAAATGGGATAATATTTCTTTCAGCTATTGCAGCAGCCTTGATTATTATATTTAATGCAAACGTTACCAGATTGATAGGGCTTTATGCTATAGGTGTTTTTATATCCTTCACACTTTCTCAGGCAGGGATGTTCTGTAAATGGATAAGAGCCAAAGAAGGTAAATGGGTTGTAAAAGCTGTAATTAACGGGTTTGGAGCCCTAGTTACTTTTGTCATAGTAATTATTATAGCTATAACCAAATTCACAATGGGTGCCTGGATTGTAGTAATTGTTATCCCCATAATGATATTTATGATGCTTAAGGTCAAAAAACATTATACCGCGCTGCATAAACAGCTGAAGG
>JAEYNI010000036.1 GCA_023412635.1 Bacillota bacterium | reverse complement strand
TACTTCAGTCTGGAAAGCAAGCTGGTTTATCAGGTTCAATAGCAGGTGGAGCTGAAACCTTCTTTGGAAAGAACAAGGGTCGTACTATTGATGCAATGTTGGGCAAATATACTGCATTTGCTGCTATCGCATTCCTTGTTACTTCAGTTGCTCTTTTCTTGTTAATAAAGGCAGTATAACTCAGAAATTCGAAATGCAAGCCCAGGCGTAATAGTGCACTGGGCTTTTTGTTATATAGCTGTATATAACACAAATTCTGGATTGTAATGAATACTTTATTCGGTATCGACATTTAAACTGCAACTGATTAAGGAGGTAACTTAATTTGAATAGGGACCTGGCACTTGAAGAATTAAAACTTCGACTTTGTAATACAAATGTACTTCTTAGGTCATTAATAGTTGAAACCATAATGGAAGATCTTGCAAGGCATTTCAATGCCGATCCACAAATATGGGGCCTGACGGGATTACTCCATGATATTGATTACGAGAAGACTGTGGACCAACCTCAGCTTCACGGCATTACCGGAGCAGAAATACTTGAGAATCTTGGCTTTGATGAAGCTATAGTATACTCGGTCAGAGCTCACAATGATGTCAATGGTATACCAAGAAAACGGAAAATGGATAAAGCTCTTTATCTGGCCGATTACACAGTTAAATATATAATTGATACATATGCCGATGAAAATTTAAAGCTTTCTGAGGTACAGGCCGAAAAGGTGTTGAAAAATCTTGCTGACAGCGCAGTGTTCCTTGATAATCTGGACGAATTGGGGTTAAATGGTCAGGAATTTTTGGAACTGATTTTAAAAGCTTCCAATAAAATATTAAAAATGGGATAGCTGTAATAAGATTACTGCAATAGAATTGCGATAATAGGAAAGGTTACTATTTTGTAACCTTTTTTTTGTTGTTTTGTTACACTTTCTATATTATGAACCACTAAAATATATAATATAGTGAACGAGACCAGAAGTAGTAGTCCCTTGTGATACATATGCCCCGCAGAACTAATGCGCAGCCAGTCTGGGTTGTTAAGGGATAAGCGTGAAAGATGCTGTTAAGTCATTGGGACTTTCACACAGCGAAAAGCCACTTCGTGTCTTTTCATTATTATTTATGTACTCGCTGTGGGTGTGAATGGGAGAAAGTATGAAGAAGACTATACAGGCAACAGTTGCCATATTAATTATTTTGTTTATTTGTGTGGGTTATACAAGCAGTAATACAGCTGCTGAAAACCCTTCTTCAAAACTTGTAGAGCAGGGCAGCTTCATAAATGAAGTGGATGCAGCCCAAGGGATACCAAAAAATGAAGAAGAAACTGTCTTAGAAGACCTCCAAGTGAATGATAATACACTTGAGAAAGAAAGCGCTAACTTGGAAAATCACACTGGCACAGAAATAGGCAGCACAAATGAAGCCTCTTTCAAAAGAGAGCTTGATAAAGGTATGCCAATGGTGGCTCTGACTTTTGATGATGGACCTCATCCGAAGTATACTGAAGAAATACTGGAAGCCTTGAGGGAGAATAACGCTGTAGCAACCTTTTTTGTACTCGGAAACAGAGCCGAGAAATACAAAAGTACGATAAATTGTATTATTGAAGGTGGTAATGAGCTTGGAAACCATACATATGATCATAAAGAGCTGACAAAACTCAATGGAAAGGGTATTGAAGGCCAAATAACCAGAACAGCAAAAATACTGGAGAGCATTACAGGAAGAACTCCATCTGTGACCCGTCCGACCTATGGAAGTATAAACGAAAATGTAAAATTGTATGCCGGTTCGCCTTTGGTATTATGGTCAATTGATACAATGGACTGGAAGAGCAGGAACAAGAACCAAATAGTTGATAAAACACTTAAAAACGTTAAAGACGGAGACATTATATTAATGCACGATATATATAAGTCAACTGCAGACGCGGCTAAGGTAATTATTAGGGAACTTAGAGCCAAAGGATATCAAATGGTTACAATAAGTGAACTCTACCAAGCTAGAGAGGTTACACTTCAAAAAGGACATGCTTATTATAAATGTAGCTCCAAAAGCAGTAGGAATAGCAATATAAAAAATGACAAATAAAAGAGGCTTTTGCAAAACAATATTGATTAACGTACGTTATATAAGAAAGTTATTGTACGCGAGGACAGCTCATAGAAATGTGGAAGGATGGTTAAAAACAGTTAGAGTAATTTTGTGACAAGAGAATTACTCTAACTGTTTTGTGTCCGACACATTTATATGAGCTGTTCGGGAGTAGAATGGCACGGGTGCTATCTAACTACATAAATCCTATAGTTATGCGAACCCTCTTTTTTTGCTTATTTTCTTTCTATTGGAGAATGCATATATAAGGTATAATAAAAGGGATAGTGTCAAAAGAGGAGAGGTATCCATGCAAAATAAAGTTTTGATTATTGAGGATGAAGAGAGCATCAGAGGCTTTCTTAAAATAAATTTCAGAAAGAATGAATTCATTGTTATAGAAGCAGGTACCGGCGAGGAAGGTGTTAATAAAGCCAGACAAGAAACACCCGATGTTGTTTTATTAGATGTAATGCTGCCCGGTATGGACGGATTCCAAGTTTGTGAAGTACTGAGAAAAGAATTTCCGGAAATGGGGATCATAATGCTTACTGCAAGAGGTCAGGATATTGACAGGATAAAAGGTCTGGAATACGGTGCTGACGATTATGTACTCAAGCCATTTAATACCACCGAAGTTATATTGCGGGCAAAATCCCTCCTCAGACGTCTCGGAGGCAGGAGAGCTTCTGAAAGGGAGGAGACGGTAACCTGTGGGGATTTCAGACTGGATGTTTATTCTCAGAGGGTTTTCAAAAATGATGAGGAAGTAATGCTTACTCCTAAGGAATATCTTTTGTTAAAGCTCTTTCTTGAAAACCGGAACAAGGCTTTTACAAGAGATGAGCTGCTGGATAAGATATGGGGTTATGATTTTATTGGGGATACTAAAGTAGTTGATGTTAATATCAGACGGTTGAGAAGTAAAATTGAAGATGAGGAATCCGCTTCAAAGTATATAGAAACAGTTTGGGGGACCGGTTATAGATGGAGAAAGGAACGGTAGTATGACTTCCTCAGAAAGGGATAGACCCGCTCAAAAAAGTATCAGAACCAGATTGGTCAGAAATTTTATCATAATTATTTTGATAAGTGTTCTGGCTTTTGAAGGTATGTTGGTATATTTTACTAGATTCTATTTTTATGGTAATGTTGAAAGTATATTAACAAATCAAATAAGAACTGCCTCTGACTTCTATACACAGTACTTTTCAGATGTTTCTTTAGAGGTAAATATAATTGACAATGCAGACGTATTCTGGAGACAGACCAAGGCTCAGGTTCAGATAATTCAGAAGGATGGTGAGGTTCTGCTTGACTCCGAAGGCCTTGGAACATACCGTAAAGTTGATACTACTGATGTAAAAACGGCCTACAGGGGAGAAAAGGGTGTCTGGACAGGCTATATTTTCAATGCCGAAAAAAAAGAACATGTTATGGCTGTAGCTTATCCATTAACAGCCGACGGTGAACAGGTGGGTATACTGAGATTCATTACCTCACTTTCACAAATTGACAAGTTAATATTCAATATATCCGGTATCTTTATTGGTATAGGTGTAGTTGTAGTACTTGTTGCCATAATTATCAGCCTTATTCTGGCACAAAGTATAGTACGCCCGCTGGTGGACATAACAGCAGCTGCAGGATTGATGGCAAAGGGTAATCTTGATATAAGAATAAAAAAGGGAAGACACGATGAAATTGGAGTCTTATCAGATACACTGAATTATATGGTAACTGAGGTACAAAACAGGGAAAGAATAAAGAATGACTTTATATCAACGGTTTCACATGAACTCAGAACTCCTTTAACCTCAATTAAGGGCTGGGCCAATACCATAATAGATGACGAATTTAGTGACAGGGAAATAATCAAGGATGGTCTGAATATAATTGTCAAAGAAAGTGACAGACTGGCCAATATGGTTGAGGAACTCCTCGACTTTTCGAGGTTTGTATCTGGTAAGGTTGAACTAAACAAACAAAGAACTGATATTTCAGATTTAGTTGATTTCATCGAAAAACATATGAAGAGCAGGGCGAAAAAGGAAAATATTAATTTTTCGGTAAGCTGTGAAGACTTACCCGAGGCAGAACTTGACAGAGATAAGATTAAGCAGGTCTTGCTGAATCTATTGGGTAATTCCTTCAAATTTACACCTCCCGGAGGCTCTGTGTCGCTTTGGGCTTATTTCGAGGAAGGGAATACAGTATTTAAGGTTGAGGATGATGGCTGCGGAATAAGCAGTGATGAACTTCCTTTTGTAAAAGAGAAATTTTACAAGGGGAAAAATAGTAAATCCCAGACAGGACTGGGTCTTTCCATATGCGATGAGATAGTAAGGCTGCACAATGG
>JAEYNI010000345.1 GCA_023412635.1 Bacillota bacterium | reverse complement strand
ACATAGTCAAGAATTTCCTGCTGCTTAGTAGAGTTCTTTTTAGCCATAAAAGCCTCCTAGATTATGTATTAACAAGGTTAGTATAGCATATAAAATTCCAAATAGCAAACGAATGTTCGAAAAAAATAGAAAACAGTATTGACAAACAGGAACAAGTGTTCGATAATATATATAGAACAAACGTTCGGGAGGGCGGTTATGAACAAAAGAAGATATATATTAAAGAATAGAGCAAAATTTTTTAGTTTTATATTTTTTATTTCTCTTATTGTATTTATAATAGCATATACAGCCAGCGTTTCAGGTTACTCAGAACCGGACTATATAACTGTTACTGTTCAATCCGGAGATACTTTATGGTCCATAGCCGAACAGTATGGTGATGACAGCTGTGATATCAGGGAGTACATATACAATATAAAAAAGATAAACAATATGAAATCAAGCTTATTGGTTGTAAATACCTCAATTATTGTACCGATAAATGAATAGTATCTCTCGTTTTTTTGACAAAATTACGTATTTTCACTCGTTTATTTGACATTTACATATTGCGGTAGTATTATAGATGCTGTGTTTATCAAGCTTTAATTGCCTTGGAGGTATTTGATTCATGTCAGCAAGTTACTTGACTGCAAGCTTTATAATATGCGTCGCATTATACATAACAGGATCACTCTCTTCATTAGCTACATACTCAAAACCTAAGATTTCGAATTTTGTATCAAACATATTTTCTATAGCTGCAGGAATTTTACTGAGCTTGTCCATGATATACAAGCTATACTCTGCAGATGATCAGAGTATTTCCTTCAATGTAAATAATAATATTCCTTTTATGAGCTTTAAGTTTAGAATTGATAACTTATCTGCTTTCTTTCTTCTTCTCATAGGAATTGTAACTTTAGTTGTTTCAATATATTCCTTGACATATATGAAGCGTTTTTTCAATAT
Source organism: Bacillota bacterium (assembly GCA_023412635.1). Classification (GTDB taxonomy): domain Bacteria; phylum Bacillota; class Clostridia; order Acetivibrionales; family DSM-1351; genus Ruminiclostridium. Next base: position 7,717 of record JAEYNI010000345.1, on the reverse strand, counting down.
AAAAAACATCGGTGTATTCGGGGCTTTATATAATCTCTTTATCCTATCCATGGTTATATTGTCCACAAGCAACAATATACTTTTATTTCTAGTGTTTTGGGAATTGATGTCACTGATATCGTATTTTCTGGTTATATTTGAACATGAAAAGGACGAAGTTCAGAAGGCGGGTAAAACCTACATAATAATGACATATGCCGGCACAGCTTTTATAACGTTGGCATTTCTTCTTATTGCATATTTCACAAAAAGCTTCGAATTATCAGCGATTAATTCCTCATTAATTCCAAAGAATTATTCTAACTTGATATATATATTCTTACTTATAGGCTTTGGTACAAAAGCAGGTATAATTCCAATGCACATATGGCTTCCATATGCTTATACCGAAGCACCAAGTAATGTTGCCGCCATCATGTCGGCAGTTATGAAGAAAATGTCCATTTACGGACTCCTGAGAATTACATTCTATATTTTACCCGAAAATGCAATGTGGTGGGGAGTAGTAACCCTTATAATCGGAACAATATCGGCAGTTTTCGGAATAGCTTATTCCGTAGCCTCAACCATAAATATAAAGAGACTACTTTCTTATTCAAGTATAGAGAACATGGGTATTATTTTCTGCGGCATTGGAATTATGCTTATCGCAAGAGCCTCAGGAAATGACTTCTTATTATCTTTGGCTCTCACTGTAGTATTGCTTCATACCTTAAATCATGCTCTCTTCAAGTCCCTGTTATTTATGGGAGCTGGTGCTATTTATTATGTTACAGGTACCAGAAATATGGAGAAGCTCGGTGGCCTCATAAAAAAGATGCCGATTGCAGCAATATTTGTTTTTATAGGCTGCCTGGCAGTTTCGGCAGTTCCGCCCTTTAACGGTTTTGCCAGTGAATATTTGATCTTTCAATCAATTGTAAACAGTATTCTCTGGTTTGCACCTTCCGGTGAATTCTCAATGATCATTTTATTTGCGATTGTTGCCGCTTGCCTAGCCATTACAGGTGCTCTGGTCGTATTCAGCTATGTCAAACTTTTTGGGATATCTTTTTTGGGTAAACCCCGAAGTCCTGATGCCGAAGATGCCAAAGAACCTGAAAAACCCATGCTTGCTGCACTTGCAATAGCTTCTCTATTATGTATATTGCCCGGCATTGGGATAAAGGTTGTTATTAAATTAATTGATAAGGTTTCTGGGGATTTAATTAATCTTAAGTTGCTGTCAACAGACTGGTCATTAGCGAAATTCCTGCATTATCCCGTGAATAACAGCGAATTGAGTATATCCTTCAGTATGCTCGCAGTTTTTATATTTGCACTGGCTTGTTTGATGTTTATTGCAGTACTGTTTTTGAGAAAAAGGACAGCAATTCAGAAGTATAATACCTGGGACTGTGGATTTACTGAATTGACTCCAAAAATGCAGTATTCGGCCATAGGTTTTTCGAAATCAGTTAGAATTATCTTCAGAGGACTTTTCAAGCCCAATAGAGATTTGGTTATTACTGATGGTTCAGGTCCGTATTTCATAAAAAAGGCAAATTATACACTTTCTACAGAAAAAGTTATTGAGAAATACATATATAAACCATTTATTCTTGCTATTATTAATTTCTCAAGAAAAACCAGATTTAAGATACAAAGAGGAAGTATACATGCATATTTGACGTATTTCTTCTGCGTTCTTGTTTTAATGCTGTTGTATTATTGTTTCATAGCTAAATAAATACAAACAAGAGGGTTTAGTAATGTTAGTATCAATTTTAAAACTTGTTTTACAAATTATTATTACTATATTAATAGCTCCATTTTTTACAGGAGTTATACGTAAAATGAAGGCTAAGGTACAGCACAGAGTAGGTGCTTCAGTTTTTCAGCCCTATTATGATCTATTAAAGCTGTTTAAGAAAGATCTGGTTGTTTCAACAACAGCTTCATGGATATACAATATTGCACCATATGTTTATTTTATAACGTCAGTGGCTGCAATAAGCTGTTTACCAATAATACGCGGCTTAGTTGGCTTCTCCTTTTATACCGATCTGCTGATAGTTGTATACCTATTCGTAGCCGGACGTGTATTTATGACTTTGGCCGGACTTGATACAGCAAGTACCTTCGGGGGAATGGGAAGCAGCAGAGAGCTGCTTGTGTCCGCACTTGTAGAGCCTGCATTATTTATAGTTATAATTACTGTCAGTGCAAGAGCTGAAATCGCTTCCACAAACGTGAATTCAATTTATAACTACGTGGCAAGTCACTCAGAGACTGCTTTTACGCCCATGAATATATTGTTATTTGCAAGTATGTTGCTTATTTTGATTGCGGAGTCCTCCAGAATTCCTGTGGATGACCCCTCAACACATCTGGAGCTTACCATGATTCATGAAGCGATGGTCCTTGAGTATTCAGGAAGGCATCTGGCATTAATTGAAATGGGTAATTATATCAAGCAGTTAGTTTTTATGACCTTTATGGCTAATATATTATTTCCAATAGGTTTTAATGTTGAAAATGTATTTTTAGGACTGGGAGTTTTTCTTGTTAAAGTACTAATCATTACTATCCTGGTTGGACTTGTTGAATTAAATACAGTTAAATTCAGGCTGTACAGTATACCTAACTTTGCTGTAATTGCTCTGGTTATTTCTATATTAGGATTTTTAACCGGCTTTATTCTAAAATAGATAGAATATGTATAACCGGTAAAATTCAAGGAGTGTGTTTATGTATCATAATGCATTAAACCTTTTATCAATATTAATGTTAATTTCAGCTTTTGCTTTGATAGCAAACAAACGTCAGAATTCCTATATACTTACCTTCAGATTTCAGTCAATTCTTCTGGCTGGAATTTCTCTGCTGGTTTCGGTAAGAGAAATGGTGATCACCAAAGGATTTGACGACGTTATTATAATGTTTGTGTTAATTGTTGTATTTAAAGTAATAGTGATTCCGAGGTATATGAAGAGAACTGTAGATAAGGTTGAGTATAAAGTGGAAAAAGACTTCTTTATAAATATTCCTCTCTCAATGATTATTTGCTGTGGACTGGTAGTTTTAAGCTGGTACATAATTTACCATATTGAGGGAATAACCAATAACTCAGCAAAAAATTATTTAGTATATTCCTTTTCAGTTGTACTCCTCGGTTTATTCTTTATGATAAGCAGAAAGAAGGCAATCGGTCAGATAATTGGCTTCCTTGTGATTGAAAACGGAATGTTCCTTGCTGCCATGCTGACAACAGAAGGAATGCCAATGATTGTTGAGCTTGGTCTTTTCTTTGATTTGCTGACTGCCTTCATAATCATGGGAATATTCGTATTTAAAATAAATAACACTTTCGAATCAATTGATATAAATAAGCTTAACAACTTAAAGGGATAAAAGAGCAAAGCCTAAAGGGATAAAAAGCTAAAACTTTAAGGATAAAACGTATCTGGAGGATGAAATGAATTTAGCATTCTTAGCTATTCCTGCAATAGCGGCCGGATTAGTCTGGACAAATAAAAATAAATTAATTATCCACTTAACCAATCTTGTCTCTGCAGGTGCATTACTGGTAATGTCAGTACTGGCACTCTATAAGGTAAACAATTCCAGGGTGATTGTTTCAGATGGTTTTTTTAAAGATATATTTTATATTGATTCGTTGAGTGTGTACATTTTATTTATAACAACCTTGGCTTTTTTTCTAGTATCTCTTTATTCTATAAGTTATTTTGGGGAAGAACTCAGAAGAAAAGTAATTACACTAAATAAACTCAAGTTATTTTATAGCTTATCCAATGCATTTCTACTGTCAATGATATTGGCACTAACTACACAGAATATGGGTGTTATGTGGATTGCAATCGAGGCAACTACACTGGCATCGGCATTTTTGGTTGGTTTTTATAACAATAAAAAAGCAATTGAAGCAGCCTGGAAATACCTGATTATCTGTTCTGTGGGTATTGCTTTTGCGTTGTTGGGGGTTATCTTACTGTATTATTCCTCAACGGTTCAACTTGGAGGCAACAAGATAGTTGGTCTCAGCTGGAACTATTTGCTACAGAATGCATCGGCGCTTGATCCCAGTATACTGAAAATATCCTTTATATTTATTCTTATAGGCTTCGGCACAAAGGTTGGTTTCTCTCCGATGCATACCTGGCTGCCGGACGCTCACAGTCAAGCGCCATCGCCGGTGAGCTCGCTGCTGTCAGGGGTGCTGCTTAACACAGCGATGTACGGTATTATAAGGGTTATGTCCATAGTCAACAAAAGTCTTGGTGACAGCAGCTATACTGGAAATCTTCTTATACTGCTAGGCATAGTGTCTATTGGCACTGCGGCAATTTTTATACTGGTTCAGCATGATTACAAAAGAATACTGGCATATTCCAGTATAGAGCATATGGGTATAATTGCACTGGGACTGGGAATATGCACTCCTGTAAGTATATTTGCCGCTCTATACCACACTTTTAATCATGCAATAACCAAATCCATGCTTTTTATTTCTACTGGTAATGTTTATCTGAAATATCATACAAAGAAGATATCAAGTATAAAGGGACTTATAAAAAGCATGCCGGTTACAGGAGTAGTTTTTGCACTGGGGGCATTTGCAATAACAGGTATGCCGCCCTTCGGTATTTTTATGAGTGAGTTTAATACAGTGGCAGCTGCTATTTTTGATAAAAAATATATAGTTGCTGTTTTGCTTCTGATCTTTTTGGCGGCAGTATTTGGTGGGTTTACAAAACAATTGGGCAAAATGTTTTATGGAAATATTAACAATCCGGAAATAAAAAAAGGTGAACTTGACATAATTGGACCTGTTGTACTTATTACACTTTTGTGTATTTCTATACTTATGGGTGTATATATACCCGGACCCATAAAGACACTTATGGATAATGCTACTAATATAATTTTGGGATTGGGGGGAAGGTAAAATGGTGTCAGAGGCTATTTTTGAGGCTATAAACAGACTCTTATCTAGTTTTATTGTTGAGAGCAGGCTCTTAAATGAAAACGAAATTTATGCTGAGATTTCCCCTGAAAACATTAAGGATGCCTGCAATAATATTTACAGTAATATTGACTGCGTTCTTATTAATTTATTTGGAAACGACATATCGGTTTCTGAAAAGATTCAAATATATTATACTTTTTCAGTAAGATCCTCAAATACTCTTATAACCCTTTATACCAAAGTGGAAAAAACAGAAATCATGCAGCTTGAATCTCTTGCCAACGACATTCCGTCTGCAGCATTTTATGAACGTGAAATACAGGATATGTATGGACTACAATTCAACAATATTCCTGACAGCAGGGAATTGGTTCACCATGGCAATTTTCCTCAAAAGGTATATCCCCTTAGGAAAGCATTTAATGTAAATACAAGGCTTGGGTTTGAAAAGCGGGAGCTTCAATTTACCGATGTAACAGGAACAGGTGTATTTGAGGTTCCGGTGGGCCCTGTCCATGCGGGAATTATTGAACCGGGACATTTCAGGTTCAGCGTAGCCGGTGAACCTATAATAAACCTGGAGGCAAAGCTGTATTATGTTCACAGGGGCCTTGAAAAGCTTGCTGAAAACGAAAACTACATGAAGGTGCTCCTGTTTTCTGAGCGTATTTCTGGTGATGAAACCTTTACAAACTCTTTAGCATATTGTCAGGCTATAGAAAAACTTAGTGGAGTAAATTATCTGCCTGAGAGAGCTATTTTTACGAGAGTAATATTTGCCGAGCTTGAGAGAATTTGTGCACATTTGGGTGATATATCAGGATTGTGTGTTGACACTGCTTACGTTTTTCCGGCAGGACAGTTTGCAATGATGAGACGTTGGATATTGATTTTATGCGAGCAGCTTACTGGCAGCAGATTCTTAAGAAATTCCAACAAACCGGGAGGCATACGCCGTGATTTTATCCGTGATAATGATAAAATTATTACGGAATGTATAGACAAGCTGGAAAAAGAGTTCGCCGAGACAGTTTCAATCATTAAAAATAATGGGATGTTTATTGATAGAGTAGAACATACAGGAATATTAGACCATGAAATTGCTGTTGATCTCAATGCTGTAGGTCCGGGAGGAAGGGCAAGCGGAATAAAAACCGATGTTAGGAAGGAATTTCCTTATGCCGCCTATGACAAGCTCAGATTCAATATCCCCGAGCACTCATACTGCGATGTTAATTGCAGAATGAACGTAAAAATCGAGGAAATATTCGAATCCATGGCAATTATCAGGCAGGCTCTGGATAAAATACCTGAGGAAGGTCCGGTATCAGTCCAGATCGGAGACCTTAAGCCTTATTCATTTGCTTTTGGTATGACAGAAGCTCCGAGAGGTGAAAATGTTCATTTTGTTATGACTGGGGAAAACAATACAATATTACGTTATAAGGTCAGGACACCTTCCTTCTGTAACTGGCCGGCACTATGTCATGCTGTCAAGACAAATACCCTGACGGATTTTCCGCTGATAAATAAAAGCTTTAATCTTTCCTATGCGGGAAATGACTTGTAATATATTTCACAACATTATGTGGCCGCAATGCGGCTCAAAGACATAGCGTGTCGAAGCCACTAAAGCGTCAAAGCCACTATAGTGGCTTTAGGAGGTTCATATGCATAATATTATTAAAAAAATGTTTCAGCATGGTACTGTTACGGTTGATTATCCTAAGAAACCAATAAAAAGTTCATTTATAACCGGCTCACCGGAGTTTGATTATAATAAATGCAAGCGCTGCATGAAATGTAAGAACACATGTCCAACGGGTGCAATTGTATTTGTTGAAAATGATATGGAAAAAAGTAAATCACCGGCAGTAAATCTTGATGAATGTATATTCTGTCGTTTTTGTGAAGAAAATTGTCCTGAAGGAGCCATATGTCTTTCCAATAGGTTTGAACTTGCTCAAAAGAGCAGAGAATCGCTTCGTTCCTCTCCGGTATATATTACTGAAGAGGAGGCCAATGGGTTTGATTATGAACTTTTGGGGAAGCAATTAAAGGAAAAAGTGTATTCCAAATTCGGCAAAAGTCTTCATATAAGAGAGGTTGATGCCGGTTCCTGTAATGGATGCGATTATGAAATCAATGCCTTAAGCAGCCCATACAATGATATCGAACGTTTTGGTATACATTTCGTAGCCTCACCAAGACACGCTGATATGCTGCTGGTAACCGGGTGTGTTACTAGAAATATGGAGGAAGCACTAATAAAGACCTATAATGCTGTACCATCGCCCAAACTGGTGGTAGCTGTTGGGGCCTGTGCCTGCAGTGGAGGTATATTTAAAAACAGCTATGCAGGCAAAAACGGAATAGATAGTATTTTACCTGTGGATGTTTATATACCGGGTTGTCCCCCTAGGCCGCAGGCTATAATATATGGTATACTTAAGGCTATAGGCAGAATGTAATAGCTTTATAACACATATATTTAGTATTTATTTTTAGCTGTGAGGTACATCTTGCCTCGTTTTAGATAGGAGAACAGCATGACAGAACAATGCGAATTATATGACAGAGAATGTATTGGCTGCGGTGAATGTGACATGTGTGATCTGAAACCTGAAAAGCACTGTGACGATTGCGGCCGCTGTCTTGAGGAATCGGAAGATTATAGAAGTGTTACAGTTCAGGACTTTTTCAAACAAAATGTTACAAAGGAACAGTTGGCCAGAATGGAAAAAGAGC
>JAEYNI010000074.1 GCA_023412635.1 Bacillota bacterium | reverse complement strand
TAGGAAGACAAGCTTTAGCGAAGTCTTTCAAGCTAACCTCCCTGAGCCGTAAAAGCGGCCACAAAATGTAATGAAATTTGTCTACTCCCATATCCGCTATACGGCGAATAAAGGAGGTTAATTGGCCATGTGCGCTTTTAAAATATTTGAAAAATATTTTGAATATTTCGCACGGCCATGAATTCATAGGTTAGTTAGGAAGACAAGCTTTAGCGAAGTCTTTCAAGCTAACCTCCCTGAGCCGTAAAAGCGGCCACAAAATGTAATGAAATTTGTCTACTCCCATATCCGCTATACGGCGAATAAAGGAGGTATATTTTAGTCGTTATTACAGTGTATGCTTGCTGACAAGCTTATTATGTAAAAACTAATTGTCTTAATTGAAATAGAAGCTTGGATATAAACCCAAGCTTCTATTCAAAAACTCGTAAGGTTGACTGATACGTTTAGCAGTCTTCGCTACAATTATCACTGCCGCAAAGGAACAATAACAAAAGGATTATTGCGATCCATACCAATGTACAGTCGTCAAACAGATCTGATAATCCACTTCCGTTATTGCAGAAGCAGAAGAAGAGTATGGCTAAGATTATAAGCCATTCGCATCCAAAACCACCATCACTGTGTCCACCGAAACATCCCATAACTTTACCTCCAATAAAATATTTAAGATATTGCATACTATGATATTGAAATAAAAGTTGTTACCTATTTAAAATAATTTTTGAAAATGTAGAGGGAGTGTATTATATAGTACTTATAAAAAGCTAAACTAAAGATTTATAGTTGCATATTTTGTTGGCGGAACGCGGTCAGGAGATCGGGACGTTTAATAAATTATAATGGATAAATAACCCAATAATGTTGATGGAACACATATTTTGTGTTAAAATATGACCACCTTTAAACTGCAATTCAAAATCCTTACAGGAGAAGAGGTCATGTTTGTAATTTTTATTTTATTATGGCTTATTGCAATACTACTAATATATGCCAACCCGAAAACGTCATGGGCCTGGTGGGCAAGTGCTTGCTTGTTTTTGAACGGGTTTGGCGGAGTAGCAGTTATATTTAAAGATAATATTATCCCGTTTGTGAAGGGTTTTAATGATAGCAGACTTACTTTTGTTTGTGTGCTGGGAAAGGGAATAGCAGATGTTTTACAGCATTACATAGCTACCTATGCTTTGATTGGATTTATATTGTTTTTTACTAATTTTTTGGACATTAATCTTAAGAAGAGCACCAAGAGAAATATTATTTTGTTACTATCACTTCCCAGTATATTTATGTTTGTTCTGTATCCTTTACAACCTGAGTTCAACCCTAATTACAAAGTTCTTGCTGCCTGGGTAGTTGTTTATACTCTGGCCTTCATAGCTATAATGATCATCAGCATTATCAAAGAAAATAATTCTCAAAAAAGATATAATAAAATAGTTACCAGTTTCTTTGCAATACCTACTACTCTGAGCATTATGTGGACCAGCTATCTGTCGGTAGCTATGGGTTATCATGAAGTGTGGTATTTGAATATCTGGATTATACTGTTTCAGTTTCTTGTTTTTGTTTATCTTGCTGTAAAACATGGGATTCTTGGTGTCAGACTTAAAGTAGAAAGGTTTAACCTCGGTGAGACCATAGACACCGTGATAAATGGTATGAGTATGGTTTCCCACGCAATTAAAAACGAGGCTTCAACTATTAATTTATGCGTTGATACCATAAGGTCGGTTGAAAATGTCAATCCAGGGACTGATAGAAAACTTGCTATAATAAAGGAGTCCTGCAAAAATCTAACAGAATTTACCCAAAGGATCAATAAATTCAGAACCATGGAAATGGATGTGGAGCCGTATATTCTACAAATTCTGGTTGATAAGGCTATTAATCATGTTCTTCCCATGACAACCGGAAAGCGTATAGAAATCGAGAACAGGATAAAAGATAATGTAACTTTAATGATTGATGCAGTACATATATGTGAGTTGCTTCGTAATCTGTTGATAAATGCCATAGAATCCATTGAAACAGAAGGTTCGATTTATGTGGATTCTGCCTTCAAAGATGAAAAATTCTGTATATCGGTTGTGGACAATGGTATAGGTATAACGAGGGAGGCAATGGAAAAGGTACTTACACCTTTCTATTCCACCAAAAAAGGTAAGAATAATTTCGGGTTAGGCTTGAGTTATTGCTATAAAGTAATGAATTCTCATAATGGTTATTTGAAAATAGACAGTAAGATAAATAGCGGAACTACAATGTCATTGTTTTTTCCGTTGGAGAGAGTGATTAAGACCGATAAAGCAAGTGTTTAGCAGAAAAAGTTATTCCTTAGGGAGTGACTTTTTTTATACTCGGATAAGTATTAAAAATTTAGAAAAAAATCTGACAAGTTAGAATACTTAATTAAGCTTGGGCATAGAAATAGTTGTGTAAGGATGAATATTCATATTATTTGCTTATAACATTTTAATGTGAGGTGTCAAGGAGATGCGAAAAT
>JAEYNI010000232.1 GCA_023412635.1 Bacillota bacterium | reverse complement strand
AAACCTTTGGCACCAAAAATCTGAATATTCATCAGAACTTTTCTCCTAACTTTTTAAGGGTTTCTCCTGTAACTCTGAAAACTGTCCATTCATCCATTGGAACTGCACCCAGCTTCTTATAGAACTGTATTGAAGGTTCATTCCAGTCAAGTACCCACCATTCGAGGCGCCCGCAGTTTCTTTCCAATGCAAGTCCGGCCAGGAATGAAAGTATAGTCTTTCCCAGACCCTTCCCCCTCATTTCGGGCTTAATATACAAATCCTCAAGATACAATCCAGCCTGTCCCAAAAAAGTTGAAAAGTTATGAAAAAACACTGCAAACCCCACTGGAACTCCCCCATATTCCCCAATAACCACCTCGGCTGCCCGCTTTGAAAAAAGAGATTCTCTAAGTGTTTCTTCAGTAGCAACCACCTGATCCTGTAATTTTTCATATTGGGCCAGTTCTTTAATGAATCCCAGTATCAGCGCCATATCGTTTTCATCTGCAAAACGGAGCTTAAATCCGTCAATTGCGGTGTCAATAAGCCTATTCATATGTACCTCCCACAATAATCTCCAATGTATTTCTGTATTTAACTTATTATTTATTATAATATTTTAGCAAATTATCTGATAGAAATCAGATTGCTTAACTAAAAGGTTCCTTAATCAGATTCTGTATATTTTTGCAAACTCCTTCCCAGTTTCTAGGAAAAGTATTTTCTCCTTTAAACATATAACTGGTGTCTGAAATTGTCAACCTTAAATACCAGTGGGTGCTTTCCTTACACTGACAACAATCCGAATAATTTTCCTTCCATGACAGCACTCCGTTTTCAAAGAGTCTATGGATAAACTCTATGAGAGCCTCCTCTGATAGAGCTGATGTTTTCTCAGTTTTAAGTATGCCATTATCAGTGGCTTTATAGCTGCTGATTAAAGTGGAAAAATCAATATAAACTTCATAAGACAATCCATGGAAGTCTCTGATACAGGCTTCAAAGCCTTTTAGTTCCCCCTCCCGCAGATTTTCCAGTGTTAAAAGCACCAGGCGCCAATGTTTTAGCTTCTGCTCAAATGGAATGGCATTTGCCGGGCTGGTGGAAGGCAATCTGTACTGAGGTATGTCGAGCCCGCCAATTTTTTTTATAACAAGCTTGTTGAATAGTTTTTGCGCAGGGTCACCATTAAAGTAAATGGCTTTTATTTGGGGATATTTTTGAAAAAGAGCTTCAAAATCATTCGGAATGGGATTTTTTATGTTGCTGTCAAGGCTGCCTTCTCTTTCACAGGCTTTAAGCACATCCCATAATGCTATATGATGCTCAAGGAGAAATGCCTTTTTTTCACTATACTCTGAAATTGTCGTATGGCCGAATAAAGAGCAGATTATCCTCCAAAAGCTGTTTCTTTCATGCCCGTAGTATTCTTGTTTTTCAAGTGATTTTACCCCGGGCATTGTGCCTATAATAATGATTTTACTGTTGTTGTCAATTATAGGTTCAAAAGATCTGAGCACTGGGCCACCTCCACTGATGACATTCATTAGTAGTCTGACGATAATACAGAATATTATTCAGCGAATAATATTCTGTGAAAAATATTCCTATACAATAAAAAATATAGTTCAAATGAACTATATTTTTTAAAGGTTTATTTAAAACTGAACTTTGCATTTAATAAATACCTGTACATCAATTCTTTCTCGGCCTGAACCATGTTTGTGAGTTGTGTTTCGGTTGAATACATGGCATTTTTATCTCTATGTACAATCTGAATTCCGTACTCATTTCTTCCGTAGTTCTTAGCTTTCCTCTTTATTACTCCATCGTACTTTGAAACAGTATTACTTAAAAATACACTTATTTCAATCTCATCGTCTATTTCATATTCACCCGTTGAAAAAATACACATTCCTGAATAACTGAAGTCTTTAATATACGCCAGTTCTTTTTTACTTGAGCTGGTAAGCTTTACTTCCCCCAGCAAAGAGGTTGGGTATCTCTCATACTGTCTTTTTTCCATTTCTTTTGACACATAGACTACATTATTTGAACATATTATGTACTGTTCCTCCTTGGGGTTGCCTCCAATGACACTTCCCCCATTAACGTGAAGGGATTCATCGTTGTCCAGCATTCCTATCAGAACCGGGTCGCCCTTAAGCATTTCAGCTATATTATTATCGTTTTCATTAATTTTTACTGTAAATATTTTACTTGTATCACCACTTATAAAAGTACAATTAATTGGTTTTAACTTATTATAGTGCCTCAATACAAGATTTGATTTTAACATAATATCACCTTTACCATTCATATATAATAACCTATCTTGTAAACCTTTTAACGCACAGAACAAAGGTGGCAAAGCCACTTTTGTTTGCGCATGTGCCTTTTCCTTCTACTGAATATTTTCTTCGGATTAATGTATTAAGGAAATTCTGGCACGCGCATAAATTCAAAGTTTTTTATTGTCAAGGAAAATCCTTACATTATCCTTGTATTATGCCATTTACCAAATTTAAGACATTTAATAATGTCTTAAAAATTTATACTTTCCTAGACAATAAAAAACAACATTCAATTTTGCCCTTGCCTGCAGCCTGAATGGAAATCTGATTATATAAAAATCATAACATAATATAATTATACCAACAAGTCTGACAAAAGAATATTTCTGATGTTTTCCAACAAAAAAATGTAATAATCATAAAGATTCTTAATTTTATGTAATGTTGATTCCATTATCTTATTACTGTAAAATATAGTATATTTCAGTTACAATTTGTGTACGCGCTGTGCGCGTAAATGGGAGATAATATGGATATTCAGAAGTTCGAGGAAGCGTGCGAAAAGGTTATGGACATGAAATACCGCCGTGAGGGTATAGGAACCTTGGGGGAGAAAACTCTTCATGCGGTTTTAAAGCATTATTTTGAGCCTGATGAAACATATCACGAAATAAGAGTAGGCTCCTATTATGCAGATATTTTAAACAATAGCGGAATTATCGAAATTCAGACCAGGCAATGGAACAAGCTGAGAGGGAAACTAAAGTTTTTTCTGCCTGAAAACCAGGTTACTCTTGTTTATCCATTAGCCTATACCAAGTGGCTTGTCTGGGTTAATGAAGAAACCGGAGAGGTCAGCAAAAGAAGGCTTTCACCTAAAAAGAGCTCTGCCTTTGAAATATTTGCAGAATTGTATAAGATAAAAAATTATCTTGATAACGAGAATATAAGGTTATGTATTGTATATCTGGACATTGAAGAATATCGTTTGTTAAACGGCTGGAGCCCCGACGGTAAAAGAGGTTCCTGGCGGCATGACAGGATACCGAAGGGTCTGCAAAATATCATTTACATAAATAGTCCTAAGGACTACTCTCTTTTAATTCCCGAAGCTCTTGATGGTCAATTCACCAGCAGGGATTTCTCAAAAGCTTCCGGACTCAGCCTGTTAAAAGCGCAAACAGCTTTGAATGTTTTGCACTATGTCAAAGCAGTCCAGCGTGTTGGGAAGAAAGGCAATATGTTTATTTATGAAAGGACTAAACCCTGAAGCTGCAGCCTCAGGGTTTTTATCACGCCTGCTAAATATGAATGTTTTGTGCTCCCTGCTTTTTTAATGTTTCACTTACAAAAGCTTCGTCTTTTGGTTCATATTCGACCAGTATTACCGAACTTCCCGAGTCAATAACGGATTTTATCTCACTTTCAATATCACCAGGTACTCCCCAATTGCTCATAATCTCTCTGAAATCGTTTCCGATACCTCCGTTAACGAGGCTGACAATAGGGCGAGCAGCTATAAGTGGCCCGGTTCCAGCCATCATATAGCCGTTAATTCCTGATGCTACCCCGGTATTACCACCGGTAAATCCAAAGTACGGAACCTCCAAATCATCTTCATGATCGTTAGCAACCTGTCTTTCACGGAAATCCTCCTGATTTTGATGTCCCAGGACCTCAATTTTTAAACCCTGCCTTTCTAAAAGCCTTGCAGCCTCTATTGCAGGTGCCCTGCTGATAAAGTATCCTGTTGCTATCTCCATAATAATCTCCCATCTACGCGCATAGCGAGTACACAAGTAATAATGAAAAGACACGTAGTGGCTTTTCGCTGCGTGAAATGCACGATGACTTACAAAATGTATTTTTCACGCTATAATTAATTTGACCTAATGAGGAAGAAAATATTCGATTGTCAAGGAGTAAAGTCCTGTAATGAGGAATTAATCAACCTTTTTAACATAAGTATTGCTTGAGAAGACCCTACAGTTATAAATATATTTATTATCTGTAGGGTCATATAAATTAGGTATTATCTGAAATTCTATCAGGCTTTACAATATTTGGGTTATCAGGCGTTCCACCTGCTTTATGAATAATCTGTACTATTTTACTTTTTGAATTCTCCTCGGCTTCTACGGTGAGTTTATATTTAACATTGGCAATCTCATCAAAGGTACCCACACCACTAACCATGGGACTTGCTGCCAACAGCGGAGATTTATAAGATACCAATTAGATAATCCAAATAGAACATGGATTTCTAAGTATTATATCCTGTTTTAGAAAAATTACGCCTTTGACACTTCGAATTCCTAGTCCTTCTTGTTGGATTTATTTTTGCGAAACAGGGATAAACCACCGAAACCGCTTATAATTGCCATATAAAATCCAAAATCATACCACCAGCCTGTATTGGCAATTTCGTATATCCTTATGCTCTTGTCAAAAAGCCCCCAAATCAG
>JAEYNI010000223.1 GCA_023412635.1 Bacillota bacterium | reverse complement strand
CCTTGAGGTCTTGAAGAGAGACAATTTATTTGAGGAGTTATATAATTTTTTCTCAAAGCATATTGAACTTGATAAAGTATACCTTGAAACCTATCGTGGTAGTTCATATCTGCCCAAAGAGGATATGTTGGCCTGCAAAGAATTCTTTGTGAGTAAAGGTATTAAGGTTTCCGGAGCTATAACCACTACACAAAAATGTGATGTTATCTGGGACTTCCGCTCCTTCTGCTACAGTGATCCCGATCAAATAAAGCAGTTAAGTGATATTGTTGCCTATACTGCAAGTATTTTTGATGAGATTATCCTTGATGATTTCTATTTTACAAACTGTAAATGTGATTTGTGTATTGAAACTAAGGGCAGTAAAAGCTGGTCTGATTTCAGAACGGCGCAGATGGCTGAGGTATCTAAAGAAATAGTTTCAACAGCAAAAAAAGTCAACCCCGGTATAAATATGATTATTAAGTATCCCAATTGGTATGATCACCACCATTTTACCGGCTACACTCCGGGAGATCAGGTCGGTATTTTCGATGCTTTCTATACAGGCACTGAAACCCGTGATTCGCAATACACTCAGCAAGTGCTTCAAAGGTATCATGGCTATTTCATTATGAGATACTTTGAGAGCATAAATCCGGGTAAAAACCTCGGCGGATGGTTTGACACCTTTGACTGTTCCTTGAACGCATATGTTGAGCAGCTGAACATGACCGTTTTTGCTAAGGCAAAGGAGATTACACTATTTTGTGCAAGTGCTCTGGCAACTGATTACAGCATATGCGCTGCTATCGCAGGCCATGTTTTCAGTGAACTTGACAAATTTGTTGATAAGCTAGGGGAGCCTATCGGTATTCCCTGCTATATACCCTTCAAATCAAGTGGTGAAGATTTCCTCCATGGATATCTTGGAATGCTGGGGTTGCCTTTGGAACCGACTTCTGTATATCCGGAAAACAGCAAGTTGATACTGCTGACCGAAAGTGCTAAAAAAGATCCTACCCTTGTCAGCAAAATAAAGGGAAGTCTGGCCTCAGGAAATCACGTTGTTATCACCTCAGGTCTGTTAAGAGCTCTTAACAGTGAACTGTCCGATATAGCAGAAATATACTGCACCGATAAGAAGGCACTGGTGAAAAAATATGCTGGCACAATGGAAACCTGCTCCTTTAAGGACTATTATGACTCTGCAAGAGAAATATTAATTCCGCATATCGACTTTAAAACCAACGATACCTGGCAAAGGGCAGTAGGCATAGACAGCAATAACAATCACCCTGTTCTTCTTGAGAATAAATACAGTAACGGAAAGCTTTACGTACTTACAATTCCCGATAACCAGGGTGACCTATACAGCTATCCCGAAGGAGTTCTCAATAACATAAGAGAAGTTATGTCAAAGGAGCTCCCGGTACGTATTGAAGGCCCTTCCCAGGTAGGTTTGTTCCTGTATGACAACAATACCTTTGTAGTTGAATCCTTCAGAGATACAAACACTGAAGTTACTATTGTTGTCCATAAAGAAAATGCAGTACTTCGCCAGATTGCCACCAACAGGCACCTAGCTGGTGCCCAGATAGATATGATACCTGGGAATGGCGTAACCTATTTCAGGATATTCCTGAGATCGGGAACCTATAAGCTTCTAGCAATAGATTAATTACTTAAACAAGCTTATTAGTGGGTGTATCAATCTCCCATTAATGTATATGTAATATATGTGTGTGTGAGCGCTCCCCGAGCGTGCAAAAATCCGTGCTCTTCCCAGGCACGGATTTTTGCACGCTCTGATGTAATTCTTCTTCTGATGATAGTCATGTTTTCGCATGGCCAGACAATACTATTATTAGACTACTCCACCGATTTTAGGGACTCTATCATACTTACTTTCTTCAACCTGAAATGCATCACTACATTTACAAGTACTGCAAATAAAACTGTAAGTGCAGCAGCCATCAAATAGCTGTACCATCGGATTTCTCTGCCAAACATTACAACATCGGTTTCTGCAGTTTCCAGAACAAATCTATTAAGCACAATTCCTCCAAGCAAACCCAAACTGACGTTAATAATTGTTAAAATAATATTTTCGCGGAATACGTACTCGGAAACCTCCAGGTCATAAAACCCCAGTACCTTAATACTGGCTATCTCCCTGATTCTTTCGGTTATATTGATATTTGTAAGGTTATACAGTACAACGAAGGCTAATGCTCCAGCTGAAATTATCATTACAAAAACAATACTGTTAAGGCTACCAACCATATCGGAAAAGCTCTGCTGGTTGGCTCTAGTAAAGTTTGTCTGAAGTACTGCTCTTTTATTGGCAAGCTGTGCACCTAATTCATCCTCCGCCTGCTCCGACACTTCTTTCATTTTAACCAGAATGCTGTTTAATTCAGCTTTCTCTTCAAATTCTTTTTCATATAGAGTCTTTGTCATATATGCATAATGCAAAGCATAATTTTCATTGATTCCGGTCACTTTGACCTGAATATTCTTAAAGTCGCCATCCTTTATGGTAATTGTATCCCCTACTCCTAGATTCAACACCTTAGACAACTTTTCACCTATTATTACCCCTTCATCTGTCAGCTTTATTGGTTCTTTACCCTTTCTTTCATGAACCGAAATAAATTCACTTAATTTCTCATTATCCCCGGGTACAATGAGATTAATTTTTTGCCAGTTCTCGCCATAGCCGGCATCGTAATTCTTAAGCCTTACATTTAGCATTTTTTCAACGGTGTCATTGGCTTCCAGAGAATTAAAGACTTCCTGTCTTTCCTGTGCCTTGGCGTTTTCATCCAGAATGACCATAGCATTGAATTTAAAAACTTCTCCGTACTGTTTGGGAACTATGCTGGAAATTGCATCTCTGATTCCAAAGCCAGCCAGCATAAGGGCAGTACAGCCTGCTACACCCAAAAGAGTCATAAATAGCCTTTTTTTGTATCTGAACAGATTTCTTACGGTTACCTTACTAAAGAATTTAAGTCTGTTCCAGATAAAAGGTACTCTTTCCAGAAGAACTCTTTTTCCCATCTTTGGTGCCTTGGGGCGCATTAATGACGAGGGTTGCTCCATCAATTCCTTGTAGCAGGCAAAGTATACTGCCAACGAAGTGCAAACCAGAGCTCCTAATGTTATCCAGAACATATAATCACCCCTGAGCGGAGTAATTGTAGGCGGCAGACGGTACAGCATTCCATATGCATTCCCTATAACAAAGGGAAACAGTTTTAGCCCAACAGTAAGTCCGGCCATACTTCCCGTGATACTGGCAATAGCTGCATATACAAGATATTTTGAAGCAATAGCATAATTTCCATATCCTAATGCCTTGAGGGTCCCAATCTGCGTCCTCTGTTCCTCCACCATTCTGGTCATGGTAGTAAGGCAGACAAAGGCGGCTACTACAAAGAAAAATACAGGAAATATCCTAGCTATAGCATCAACCCTTTGTGTATCCTCAAAATATGAGGCATAACCCGGATTGTTATTTCTATCCATTATATACCACTGAGGTTTCTTAATATCGTTAAGCTTTTCTTCAGCCTCGGCAAGCTTTTTTCTTGCATCGGCAAGTTCCCGGTCGGAACTCTCTTTTTGCTTTCTGTATTCTGCCCAGCCTTCCTCCAGCTCTTTTTCGGCAGTATTCAAATCTTCGACCGCTTTTTTAAGTTTATCAGCACCACTAGCACTTTGTTTCTCGAAAAGAAGCTTTTGTTCGGAAAGTGCTTTTACCCCCTGGTCAAGCTTAAGTTTTGTTTGCTTTAGTACTTCTTCAGCGGCTGCTGCCTGCTCTGCAGGGAGAAAGGCCTTATTTTGCTCAAATGCCTTTAGCTGTTCGGAATACTGCTTTATCCCGTTCTCAAGCTCAGCTTCCTTTTTATTAAACTCGGCTTCAGCATATTTTTTTTTATCAGCAGCCAGCCTTTTTTGTTTTTCAAGTTCCTGCTTCCCGGTATTTAGTTCTGACTGATGCTTATTCAGCGTTTCAAGAGCTTCCGATAGCTTTTGTTTTTGTTCTGCTTCACCTTCAGCAAGTTCTTTCTTACTATCATCAAGCTTTTGTTTGGCTTCATTGTATACTTCATGGTAGCGTAGCATTTCACGGCTTTCAGCAACCTTCTCCAGTTTTTTCTTATGGGCCTCTATATAATCCTCATAGTCCTTGCTGAAAGCAGATAAATTTTCAGTAGCCTTTAATGTAAGGTTTATGTCGGTGTATACCTCCATATTGAAGTCTTCTTCCGGTATGACAGCATACATTGCTACCGAACCGTTTCCAAGGCTTGAGGTTCCCTTCTCAAAGGTAAGATAGTACGGTGTTTCAATGTAACCCACAACCTTGTAGCTGTCCCTTTTCAGATACACGGATATGTCGTTATCCTCCTTGCCGGAAGCTAAAGTTATATCTTTACCGATTGCTATATCTCCTCCAGACGTACTGTCTTTTTCTATAGCACATTCTCCCGGCTTTTCGGGTAATCTTCCTTCAATCACTCTATATCTGTTAAGATAACCCTTCTGATCTCCGGTTGTCTTTTCTAGGGGAATGGAATGTATCTTTGCAACCTTGTCCTCATATTTTGTTTTCACAATTGCATCAATTGTATAGGAAGGCATTATCTCTTTAATGTCTCCACCCTTTTCAACTGCTGCTATATCATCCTTATTAAAGCCGTATGTAGATACCAGCCTCAGATCCATCAGCCTGTAATCATAGAAATATTTATCAGCGGTCAGCTGCATATCCGGGCAGGTAGCTTTGACCCCTGCAAAAAAACCTGTGCCTAGGGCAATAATGGCGAAAATTGCTATAAAGCGGCTTCTGGTCCGCCATAGTTCTCTCAATATATCTTTTAAATGAGCGTTTTTCATACAACTCTCCTTCAACTTTCCTTCTTATCATGGTTGTTTTACCATTCAATGTGTTCCACACCCGTTGGGTTGTCATTGATTACCATGCTCTCTACCTTGCTGTTCTTTATTTTAATTACTCTGTCAGCCATTGGGGCTATTGCCATGTTATGAGTAATGACAATTACCGTCATCCCGTTTAACCTGCAGGTATCCTGCAACAGTTTAAGAATACTTTTACCGGTAGAGTAGTCAAGTGCTCCTGTAGGTTCATCACACAACAATAATTTTGGCTTTTTTGCAAGTGCTCTTGCTATGGCAACACGCTGCTGCTCACCTCCTGAAAGCTGGGCAGGAAAGTTGGCCAGCCTTTCACCGAGGCCAACCTCAACAAGTATCTTTTCAGCATCGAGAGGGTCCTTGCATATCTGTGATGCAAGCTCTACATTTTCCTTTGCAGTAAGGTTCTGAATCAGATTGTAAAACTGGAATACAAATCCAATATCATACCTTCTATAAGTTATAAGCTGTTTGGGCTTAAATCCATTTATTTTTTGCCCGTCAACAATTATCTCTCCCTCATCACAGGTATCCATACCGCCCAATATATTAAGAACCGTGGTTTTTCCTGCACCGCTGGGTCCTACAATAACAACAAATTCTCCCTTGTTTATTTCAAAATTTATACCGTTAGCGGCATTAATAGTTACCTCACCCATTTTATATCTCTTATACACATTTTTGAATTCCACAAACCCCATACAAACCTCCAAATCATATATTCGTCTTAAGTCTCCGGCAGTCCTTTGCCATGATGTTATCAACTAAAAAAATACAATCATAGGATTGTATTTTTAGTATTTCTAATATTTAATTATATATCTACAATATCTATAATTGATAGGTAGTATAAAGCTGTTAAAAAAATTTAACAATTAATCTTCCACGCTTCCATTCTTCCACTCTTCCATCTTCCTGCCGATTTCTTCACGAGTCTTTTGGCATATTTCGGGAAGCTGTCCGCCAAATGCCTTTTCGGCCTGAGCAAATCCCTCATCGATAGCGCTCATAAGTTTGTCATACATTTCAGGATTATCATTTGATATGGCTTTTGCGAAAGCAACTATCCTGTCACTGACTGCCTGAATACCACATTCCCCATTTTCTGAAATTGCTTCTGCGGCGGCAGCCCTGGTTTTTTCATCTACAACTAATTCTTCCTTGCCGGATAATACATCCTCAAAGGTTTTTCCCTGACTTTTTAAGAGTTCAGCCACCAAATCTCTAAGATGCTGTGTTGCCCTATTGGCCTCCTCCCAGAGTCGGTTAATTTCTTCTGCATTAACTTCTTTTGATTTTGTTTCCTGTGGTTTTGTTTCCTCTATATTGCTTTTCTTCTCTTGTGTTTCAGATGTCCGTGTATTTTCTGCAAAAGCATTTGCCCCGGACGGTTTTTCATAGGTTACCGGCGAACCCTTAACTGAGTTACCTAATTCCAGTACTGCAGCTTCTTCACTTGCCAGGGCTGCTTGAGTTGAACCGGGGCTGTTTGTCTTTTTTGAGTTATTATAGCTTTGTGCGACTCCATGATTGGTATTAACTGCATTTATCATAACTAACCTCCTCCGTTATTCCCAA
>JAEYNI010000191.1 GCA_023412635.1 Bacillota bacterium | reverse complement strand
CACAACTAATAAAAAATGCTATTAATGAGTTACCTGAAAAATATAGAATACTTATAGTACTTTTCCATAATAACGGAATGTCATACGAAGAAATGACAAAGGTGTTAAATGAGCCAATGTCCATAATTAAAAACAGACTATACAGAGCCAGGCTCATGTTGAAGGAAAAGCTTGATAGTGCAAGAAAGGAGGAGGTATTATGAAATGCAACGAAGCACAGGCTTATATGATGAAATTTTTTGATAAAAATTTGAATGATATCGAAGAAGCTCAACTTAAGCAGCATTTGAAAAACTGCAAAGAATGTTCTGATGAATTTTTATCCCTGAAGGATATTTTCTCAGAAATAGAACAAGACTCAGTAATTGAGCCTCCCGAAGACTTTGAACTACAAGTAATGTGCAGGTTGGAAAAAGAAGTTGTTATGTATTCAAAACCTACAGGAGAAAACACTTTTGTATATAATATCCTTTTGGCTGCGGTAACATTTATATTTGTAATTTTATTCGGCGGAATTATATATGAAGCTGTTAAACAACCGATAGAGCTTTTACAGAAGGTACAATTTGCAACAGGCCTTTCTAAGGAAATTTTATCTGCAGCGGTTTCTATGATAAAAGGAATGGGTATAGCCGTAATGGGTGTTGCTGCATCGATTTATAAGACCTATTATTATTTGTACATTTTACTTGGAATCCTGCTGCTGGTCGTTCAGAGAGTCTTCTTCAGAATGGTCAGAGAGGGTAACGGTACAGCACAATGAGTAAAAAATTGAGAGTAATACTTATTGCACTTATGGTTTTATTAATGGTTCCTGGAGTGGTGTCGGCTACAAAGAATGATTTGACAATAAGCAATCTTATAATTTTGGAAGATAAAAGTATTACCGATACAAGCTGCGGAAATGTCACCATTGTCATTGGCTCGGCAGATATAAGAACAAATGTACTTGGAAGTGTCATAGTAGTATTCGGGAAGGCCAATATAAGCGGAAACGTCAGCGGAGATGTAGTTTCTGCCTTCGGTGAGGTTTATATTGATGGCAATTCAAGTATAGAGGGCAATCTTGTTTCGATTGGAAAACTCGAAAAAGACAGCGGAGTTACAATAGCAGGAACTAAAGTGACAATTAATTTTGATTTTATTTCAATGTTCAAATCAAACGGAATAATAATCAATACCCTCATATTCTGCGCTATATTCACTCTTGTAGCTGGAATGATATTGATAACAATTTTTACATCAAGATTCAGGGCAATGTCTTATTCGATGGGAACAGCAATGTCAAGAAGACTAATTTTGGGTGCTCTGATTGTAGTCAGCTTGACAATAATTCTTGCGTTCCTTATTTTTTCACTTATAGCTCCTGCGGTATACATTACTTTCATAATGCTTACGGATATAGTCGGCAGTATATATCTTGGAACTCTGATACTCAGGAATAATTATGAAAGATCGGGTATATATCTTCAGTTTTTTGTAGGCCATATACTTATTAATATTATAAAGATAGTTCCTTTAATATTTATTCCTTCGGGTTCCTATACTACACTTATGATATACGGAATATGTTTCCTTATAGCAGAATTTTGCTTGGCTTCCTTCAGTATCGGAACTGTTATTGATACAGGGTTTGGAAAAAAAGCGCCTTTTTTGAATAGTAAAAAGAAAGTATAATCTGCTTCTTGAAGTATTTCCGGACTTGATAATTCCATGCTAAATGAATATAATATTTTCATAGTTTGATTTGTTAAGCTTATATTTGGTATAATACTAAATATACAATTGTCAAGTTATAAAAACGGGGGAGCGAAAAATGATTTCAAATAAAGTTGTTATAAATTGTCCATCAGGTTTAGATTCAAAAGCTGCTGCACTACTTGTTCAAAAAGTATCAAAATATAGCTCAAGTATATGGCTCGAAAAAGGTGAAAGAAGAGCAAATGCCAAAAGTCTTCTCGGCTTACTGTCACTTGGTGTGGAAAGACAGGCGACAATAACTGTCATCACCGATGGAGAAGATGAGGAAAAGGCCTCAAAAGAGATTTCGGAATATTTCTCCGCTGGATTTTAACCAGATTATAAGATATGCTATAGTTTAATATGTATAAAAACAGCTGTGGCTTCTGCAGACCGGAGAGTTTGCATAAACCACTTTTTGTTTATGTGAGGGATTTTTTACATAGACACTTACGACAGAGAAAAGATGGTGAGAAACATTAAATGTTTGATATACAGGAAGAATTGAAAAAACTGCCGGATAAACCCGGAGTATATATAATGAAGGATGCAAACGGCGTTGTCATCTATGTCGGTAAGGCTGTCGTGCTGAAAAACCGTGTAAGGCAGTATTTTCAGCATTCCATAAATCACCCTCCAAAAGTTTGTGCAATGGTCTCCAGAATCCAAGAATTTGAGTATATTGTCACAGATACTGAAGTTGAAGCGTTGATGCTGGAATGCAATCTTATCAAGAAGTACAAGCCGAAATACAACATACTTTTAAAAGATGACAAGCATTATCCTTATATAAAAGTAACAATGAACGAGCAGTTTCCCAGAATAATAAAAACCCGGAGAGTGGAAAAGGACGGTGCAAAGTACTTTGGACCGTATTCCAGTGCGTTTGCGGTAAATGACGCAATTGACACAATAAAGAAGCTGTTTCCCATTAAAACCTGCAACAGAGTACTTCCAAGGGATATAGGCAAATACAGACCCTGTCTGAACTACCATATCAAACAGTGTCTGGGTCCATGTCAGGGTGAAGTAAATAAAGATGAATACAGAAATATAATGAAAAAGATATGTACCTTTTTAGGTGGACAATACGACGAACTCATAAATGACCTTAAGGGACAGATGGAGACTGCTGCGCAAAATCTTGAGTTCGAAAAGGCAGCTCAGCTTAGAAATAAAATCAACAGCATCGCTCAGCTTTCCGAAACGCAGAAGGTATTGTCCACCGACGGACAGGACAGAGATATCATAGGTTTTGCACAGAATGTTACCGATCTGTGTATTCAGGTGTTCTTTGTAAGAAACGGAAGAGTTGTGGGAAGGGAGCACTTTGTATTTGAGGGTGAAGGGAACGAGGATGTAAAATACTCACTCTCAGCCTTTATAAAACAGTTCTACAATACGGTTCAGTTTGTACCCTCTGAAATAGTTCTTCAGCAGGAGATAGAAGACAGCGATATAATTGAACAGTGGCTTACAAGCAAAAGAGGCTTTAAGGTAAGTCTCAGAATCCCTCAGAGAGGTGAACTTGTAAAGCTTGTAAAGATGGTTGCACAAAATGCCGAAATATCTCTTAAGCTCCATGGAGAGCGTCTCAAACGCGAGGGCTCGGTTCATGAAGAAGGTCTTAAGGAGCTGACAAAGACTTTAAGGCTTGAATGTATTCCCGACAGGATAGAATCCTATGATATCTCCAACACGGGCTCTTCAGAAATAGTAGCATCAATGGTTGTGTTTGAGAGAGGCCGGCCTGCCAGGGATGAATACAGGAAATTTAAAATGAAGTCAGTATCTGAACAAAACGACTATGCGAGCATGCAGGAAACTTTGTACAGAAGGCTTTCCAGAGCAAAGAGAGAGGCTGAGGAAGAGGTCGAACAAACCAAATTTTCAAAACTCCCTGATATTATTCTGGTGGACGGCGGACTGGCACATGTAAACGCAGCACAGCAGGTTGTAGACGAATTAGGTTTTGAGCTGGTGATTGCAGGAATGGCAAAGGATGACCGTCACAGGACAAGGGCTCTTGTCTATAAGGGCATCGAATACGAGCTGACCTCAAATATGCCGCTGTTAAGGCTGATCACAGAAATCCAGGATGAAACTCACCGAGTTGCTGTACAATATAATAGAAAGCTAAGAGAAAAGAGATATACACATTCAGAGCTGGATGAGATAGAAGGAATAGGTGAAAGTAGAAAGAAAGCACTCATCAAGCATTTTAAATCACTTGCGTCGATAAAAAAGGCTGAGATTGCACAATTGCTTGAGGTTGGAGGAATAAACAAAAAAGTTGCCGAAAAAGTATATGAGCATTTCAGAAAGTAGTGAAAAGTGAAAATTAAAAAGGTAAAATTAATAAATAAATCAAGGAAAAGGTACTAAAAATATATGTCAGTCTTTGCAATAGCCGACCTGCATCTTGCTTTGGGTATAGATAAGCCAATGGATATATTCGGAGGCCGATGGTCAAATTACATGGAGAAACTTAAAAACAATTGGATAGAAGTGGTAAAAGCTGAGGATACTGTTATTATTCCCGGGGATGTTTCCTGGGCAACATATATTGAGAATGCTTACGAGGATTTTAAGTTTATTGAAGCGCTGCCCGGAAGAAAGATTATTTCCAAAGGCAATCATGACTATTGGTGGACGACCACCTCAAAGCTAAACAAATATCTAAATTCGAATGAGTTTGAAACCATTTCGTTTATGCATAATAACTCTTTTAATATAGAAAATATGGCCATATGTGGTACAAGAGGCTGGAAATGTCCGGGAGAGGATGATTTTAAGAAGGATGATGAAAAGATATATAACCGTGAGATTGAACGGCTTGAGCTCTCCTTGAAAGCCTCGGGCAGCTTTGATTATAATCATAGGTTGGTTTTCCTGCATTATCCCCCCGTTACTTCTAAAAGTCAGGTATCAGGATTTATCGATATAATGAAAAAATACGGTATAACAAGATGTTTTTACGGGCATCTTCATGGTGAGGGCATAAAAGGGGCTATAGAAGGTGATTACGAAGGAATTGAGCTGAAACTTATATCGGCTGACTATTTGAACTTTATGCCTATGCTGATTTATTAAAAAGTGAAAAGTTAACTTACCATTAACTATTAGTTATTCACTTCAAAAGGCAGGATTGTGTATTGAAACCGAAGATGTTGGAAAATACTCACCAGAATGTTGACAGAAGGGTCTGTTAAGGTTATATTGATTCTTGAAATATACAAACAATATGGTATAATTGAATGGTTAATTTTTAATACAAGGATGTTTTTCTGATTTTTATAGAAGATTAGCTAAAAAACAAGCATAAAGCTGATTAGTAAAATTATACAAAACTAAATACCGGGAGGAAGTTTATTAAAATGAAAGTTAACAAATTTGAAGATGTTGAAAAGAATGTTGTACAGCTTGAAATAGAAGTTGATGCAGCTAAATTCGAAGAAGGTA
>JAEYNI010000181.1 GCA_023412635.1 Bacillota bacterium | reverse complement strand
CTGTAGAAAAATTTTCTTACATCTGCGGCGTTTCAACGAGGCAATGGTGACTATAGTGCCCATGGAAACATTATGGACACCTTGGATATGTTCACCGCCTGAAACCCGAAGCAGTACCCGCCACTTGGAGAACTGGGGTTCATTTTTTACGCCTCGTTATAATAAAGTTCGAAACCTGTCCAGTATTTTTTTCTCCATACGGGATATGTACATTTGTGATACACCGAATTTTTCAGCTATTTGTTTTTGAGTTAAATTGTTGATATACCTTAAAGTTATAAACTCTCTTTCTACTTCACCGAATAACTTTAGTGCTTTTTCAATAAAGTCTCTGTTTTCAATTTTTTCGTAGGTTTTCTCATCATATCCCAATGTATCACTTAAGTCAGTCTCATTATCCTGGTAAATACTTTGATCCAGTGACTTTATAGCATTTGAACTTCCTGCTTCAATTACTTCAAGAACAGTTTCAACACTTATTCCCATATAGGCCGCAATTTCATCGGCTCTGGGAATACGCTTCAATTCCTGTGTCAATTCATCCCGGGCTCTATTAACTCCCTGTCTCGCTTCATATAGTCTCCTTGGTATCTTGATTGATGTACTCTTATCTCTAAAAAATCTCTTTATTTCACCTAAAATGGTAGGTGTAGCGAAACTAACAAATTTAACACCCTTATCCAGACTAAATCTGTCTACTGCTTTAATCAAGGCCATACATGCGACCTGGTAAATATCATCGTATTCAACGCCTCTGTTAATAAATTTTCTGGATAGAAATTCTGCTAAAGGTATATATTTTGATACTATTGCATTCCTGTAAATCACTTCCTTGGAATCAATGTAATGTAAGAATAGTTCGGCCTCACTCAATTTATCAATACTTCTATCTACTTTTTCCATAAGCTATTCTCCAATCTTCTTGGTCATAACTATGGAATTATTCTCACTACATAGCTCTACTGAATCCATCAGTGCTTTCATAATATACAGACCATATTCATTATCAATGGAGTCTCCAAAACAGCTAAACGGTTCATTTTCGCCTGTAAAAGTTATTTTGAGCGTATTCTCTTTGATACAAAAGCATATTCTGTATTGGCCGATGTCATTAGATTCTCTCGATAAAATAATATTACATACCTCAGCAACTGCTACTTTGATATCTTCAACTTCATCAATGTTAAACCCTATTCTATTTGCTACACTTGATGCTGTAAGCCTAACTGTACTCACATACTCTCTTTTAAGAGGTAAAATGAGTATAACATCATCATAAGCTAAACTATTCATAAATGGTCTCCTTTTTCTAATTATTAAAATAGGTACACATATTATGTGTACCCATGTTTTAACTGAAATTAACCCGAATTTAATCAATTCTAAATAATTTATCCAGCCCCGTTATTATAAACAACTTCTTTATATTGTCCTTTAAATTGCAGATATAAATATTGTTATTATCTTTACGTATTTCCTTTAAAGCACCCACCAATATTCCCAGGCCAGTGCTATCAATATATGTCAGTTCCTTGCAGTCTATAAATAAATCCCCTTTGGAGGAATTAACTACTTCAGTTAGTTCGCTCTTGAAAGTCTGACATGTATAAATATCAATTTCACCGCACAGAAAAATATTCGTCTTGTCATCTATAAACTCTTTGGTTATCCTGAATTCACTGCCATCCATGCTATTACCCTCCATCAATACTCAATTTTTGCCCCTGTGTCCGGCCTTACTTCTTTAATTTAAAACCTGGGTCTATACTGCTATATTATTTGGTAAAAAGTTTAATTAATTCTATTACTAAATCATAGTTTTTGGGTTTAACACGTACCACCAGGATTTTTTCAGGTTCTATTACATTTAAATCTTTAAAAAATTCACTATTTGTTACGTCTATTCCATAAAGTTTAGGCTCTGAATCTACATATGATTTGGGCTTTCTCTGAGTATCAGTTGAACTTGATGGTTCCTCCCATTCATCTACAACTCTCAATTTAATAGCCTTACTTTCTGAAATATAAATGTTATTATCCTTTATGATTTGGTCAAGGGGCATAAAAGCTCCATTTATAGCATAAGTGTCAAAAGCATATTTGTTTACAAGAAACATATCGATGTCAGAAGCGGCCAAAAGCACCATTGCTTTTTGTAAATAGGCATAAGACTGCGCATCCTCAAATCTGTCTGAAAGAACGACTGTATCCAAAGATATCTCTTTAATCTCAGGAACATTTTTAGTTATTTTGTCCTTAAAACTATCCTGAACTTCATAATTAATTTCTCCCATCAATCCAATTGATATATCCGGATCAACCTTGGTAACAATAGAACGGACAGTAAGAGCTATTATAATTGCAGCCACAATTCCGATCAATATATGATATTTGTAATAATGAAAAAAGTTATCTGCTTTTTTTCTATCAATACCAACTTTGTCAAAAGCTTTGTCTGTATAGGTTTCCTTTTTAGCAACCTTTGGTTCCTCAACCTCATAGCCCATTATTATTCTATAAGCATCAGTTGATTTATAAAACTCAGCTTCTGCAGCTTCATTAATGTTTCCTTCCAACTTTAAAATTCGATACTTTTTAAGAATAACATCATACTTCTTCTCTATATCTTCTTTGGAAGAGGCTTTTGTGACTCCCAAAATTTTTCTGGCTTCCTGCAATGTATATTTCAAATAAACCCCTCCTATTGTATCCTAAACAAACAGTGTATATCTACTCTCTTGGCTTCATAGTTGGGAATAATAAAATATCTCTAATTGAAGCCGAATCAGTCAGAAGTATTATTAATCTATCAACACCTATGCCCAATCCGCCTGTTGGAGGCATACCATATTCCAGTGCTGTTACAAAATCCTCATCCATCATATTTGCTTCTTCATCACCGGAATCTCTCTTTTTAACCTGGCTAACAAACCTTTCCTTTTGATCTATAGGATCATTAAGTTCAGAATAAGCATTTCCCATTTCACGGCCAGTAATAAAGAACTCAAATCTCTCAGTCAATTCAGGGCAATCGGGCTTTCTCTTTGTAAGCGGAGAAACCTCGACAGGGTAATCATATATAAAGGTCGGCTGAACAAGATTGCTCTCTACAAACTCTTCAAACATCAGGTTGAGAATTTCACCACGGGACATTCCCGGCTTTACATATACTTTCTTAGCTTCGGCAGCAGCCTTGGCTTCCTCATCGGTCTTAATGGTATCAAAGTCTACCCCAGAATATTTTTTAACGGCCTCAATCATCGATAATCTGTTCCATGGCGGAGTCAGATCTATTTCCTGTCCCTGATACATTATCTTAGTAGTACCCAGAGTTTCCATTGCAACAGTGGAAATAAGATTCTCAGTGAGCTCCATCATCCCCTTATAATCAGTATATGCTTCATATACTTCCATCATGGTAAATTCAGGATTATGCTTTATAGACATTCCTTCATTTCTAAACATTCTTCCCATTTCATAAACTTTTTCCATGCCGCCTACAATAAGCCTCTTAAGGTATAACTCAGGTGCTATTCTGAGATACATATCAATATCCAGAGTGTTGTGATGAGTTATAAAAGGTCTTGCAGCAGCTCCTCCCGGAATAGTGTTCAATAAAGGCGTATCAACCTCTAGGAAACCTCTGTCATCCAGGAACTTTCTTATAGATTTTATTATTTTACTTCTCAATATAAACGTATTTTTTACTTCAGGGTTTACAATAAGGTCAACGTATCTTTGTCTATATCTTAAATCAGTGTCCTTCAGACCATGCCACTTTTCTGGGAGAGGCTGAAGTGATTTTGACAGCAGTATAATCTCTTTTACCTTTATTGATATCTGACCCATATGAGTCTTAAATATTTCACCCTTTACTCCTACTATATCTCCAATGTCATATTTTTTAAACATCTCATAGCTTTCATCCCCAACTTCATCCTTTCTGACATAGAGCTGTATTCTGCCATCTCTGTCCTGTAAATCACAGAAGCCAGCTTTACCCATACCTCTTTTGGACATGAGTCTTCCAGCAATTGATGTATCTTGTCCCTCCAAAGCTTCAAAATTATCCAATATATTTTTGGTGGAATCGGTTACATCATATTTTACTATTTTAAAAGGATCATTGTCCTTTTCCTGTAAATCCTTTAGTTTTGCTCGACGTACCCTGAGTATTTCGTTTAGGTCCTGCTCTTCATTTTGTTGATTACCCTGCAAATTTTCTTCCGACATTTATATCATATCCTCCAGCAATTTCTATTAATTTTAATATCTTATAACACAAGGGTGTTTAAGTCCTCCACTTGAAGACGTGGAAATGTTTATGCTTCGTTACAACGCATAGGTTCAGATAAAATTTTTCGGCTGTAGAAAAATTTTATTACCTCTGCGCGTTTCAACGGGGGGAGATATGTGCCCGTCGCCTGAAACTCCAAAGAGGTACCGCCACCTGTAGGGGTGGGGCGAGGACCCATCTATAGCCTCGTTATAAAAAACAGTTTACATCTTCAATGTAAACTGTCAGTATAATTATATATTAGTTTAGCTTTTAGTGGCAACAAATAATTCTAACATTATTATCACTACTTTGATATTTCAAGTATCTTAAATTTTATAGCCCCGTCAGGAACCTGTACTTCCACTACATCGTCAACTTTATGTCCCATTAATGCAGCACCGACAGGTGACTCATTTGAGATTTTTGATTTCAGCGGATTGGCTTCTGTAGAACCAACTATCAAATACACAACTTCTTCCCCAAATTCAATATCAAAAAGTCTAACTTTTGCTCCAAGACTGACAACATCAGTTTTAACATCGTCCTCATCGATTA
>JAEYNI010000159.1 GCA_023412635.1 Bacillota bacterium | reverse complement strand
TAGGTGTTCCGCCTCCGACATAGATGCTCTCTATTTTTAGTCCTCTATTCCTGATCAGTTCCTGAGTGTGTTTTATTTCCTTCAAAAGTGCATCCAGATAAGAATCCACTACCTTTTTATATTGCCCGATCGTACTGGAGCTAAAGGAACAATAAAGACAACGGGTTGGACAAAATGGTATGCCTATATACAACGAAACGGTATCCGATGCCGAGTCCATAAACAGCTCTCTCTGGTTTACCGCAACGTCATACAATAGCTGTGCCTTATTTTCAGCTACATAATAATCCTCAACCAGTGTTTTTATAACCTGTTCTTTATCATTTCCCTGGTCCAAAAATTCATTTACAAGCTTTGCAGGCCGAATTCCGGTCATTACACCCCAAGGGATCGCTTTACCAGTATAGTTTTGGAGAAGGAGATACAGCTTTCTCTTAAAAACTTTTCTGGTTTCTTTTAAGAGAAATCTCTCATCTGACAGGTAGTTTTCTTCCTCAGATTTATCGGAACTAAGGTGGTTACTCAGCTTAAGTAATAAAGCCTCTGGAACAGGTATTCTAGTCTGTTTATAAAAATTTTTGTGACTGTCGCTAATGTCTATTAAAATGCTGAAAACCGGGTTCTTATCAAATCGACAGAATAGAAATGCCCCGGAATTTTGATCCCAAGGGCCATCAATTTTTTTTAATTCATCTTTTATTAAAAATAATTTTATAACATCTTCAAATTCATAGTCAAAGCTGTTACATTCATTTTTATAGTAAATCATTTTCTCTCCATTATTGTATTAAAACATAATTTCTTTTACCACTCCACTGCAAGCCTAATAGGATTTAATTTATTCTCTTTACCAATTGTGGTACAGCTGCCATGACCTGGATAAACAATAATATCCTCAGGTAAATTAAAGAGTTTATCAACAATTGAACTGTATATATCTTCAAAATTACCGTTGGGAAGATCGACTCTTCCATAGCCGTTATTAAAAAGAGTATCACCTGAAAATAGCTTGTCATTCACCAATAAACAAATTGACCCCGGGGAATGCCCAGGTGTATGAATTACCATAAACTCAAGAGTTCCAAGTTTTACAATACTTCCTTCTCTAAGAACTTCACATTTGGTATTTACTGTTTTTGGGGTAAATGTAAACGCCGATACATTCAGTTTGGCATCAGTTAATGAAGGTTCATCATCAATATGAATATATGCTCTGGCTTTTGTTTTTTCAACAATATTATCCAGTTCCGCAATGTGATCAATGTGCCCATGAGTCATAATTATTTTTTCTACATTAACCTTCATCTCAGCAGCTACTGCTAATATCTTTTCAGTTTTAACACCTAAATCAATTACTAAGGCTTTATCTCCTTCACAAATCATATATGATATAGAATCAAATATTCCGCCTGTGATTGTCTTTACTATCATAGCTTACCCTTCTGTCGATCTTTAATTAATAATATCCGGAATTGATAATATCCTGTCTTAAAATTCTCTTTTGCTGTCAAGCAAGAGCGTAACAGGCCCGTCGTTACTTATATCAACCAGCATCTCTGCCTGGAATACACCTGTTTGGGTATTAACACCGTAATTTCTGCACTTTTCCAAGAATTTCTCATAAAGCTCTTTTGCAATTTCAGGTCTTGCAGCCTTGTCATAGCTGGGTCTTCTGCCCTTTCTGCAATCTCCGTAAAGTGTAAACTGAGAAACTACCAGCAGTTCACCGCCTACCTCAAGTATAGAAAGGTTCATCTTGCCATCATTATCCTCAAAAATTCTTAAATTCATAATTTTGTCAGCAAGGTACTCTATATCCTGATGTGAATCCTCCTGACCGACACCCAGCAGTATCATAAGCCCCTTGTTTATCTCACCGGTAATGTGCCCTTCTACAGTTACTTTTGATTTCTTTACTCTTTGGACTACCGCTCGCATTGTTCTCCTCAAATTACAGGCAGCCGAATATATTACAACATAACCGCCTTATTATTAATTTATTGCTTATTTCTTGTTACCTCGAATACACTGTCAATTTTTCTAAGCTTCTTTATTATTTTTTCAAGCTGCTCTGTGTCTGTTATTTCGAGTGTCAGATTGATCAAAGTTATCTGGTCTCTCGTAGTTCTCGCATTAACAGCCTTTATAGGTACTTTTAATTCAGCTATACTGTTGGTAACATCCAACAACAGTGAAGTTCTGTCATTAGCCATAATTGTTATATCGGCTTTATACGCCACATGGTTTGTGGTATACCATTTGACATCAATAAGTCTTCCTTCCTCTTCAAGCCCAGCTGAAACATTTATACAGTCGCTGCGGTGAACCGAAACCCCTCTGCCGCGAGTTATATAACCTATGATTTCATCTCCCGGTACAGGATTACAGCACCTTGAAAGTCTTACTAGGCAATTGTCAATCCCCTTGACAATTATACCACTTTCAGGTACATGTTTTCTCTTTTTATCCGTTTTGTTTTGAGCTATTGATTCTAGAATTTGCTCTATTTCTTCCGGCTTAAGGGTCTTTTTAAACTCTTCCCTCAGTCTTGTAATGACCTTATTTGTGGTTATTGCACCATATCCGATACCTGCATATAAATCCTCCAGAGAGGCAAAATTATATTTTTTGAGAACTAATTCTATCCACTCAGTTCTAAATAATTGGATATAGGTAAGCCCCTGTTTTTTGAGCTCCCTCTCAACCATTTCCTTGCCCCTGATAATATTCTCTTCTCTTTTTTCCTTTTTAAACCACTGGTTTATTTTGTTTTTAGCCTGACTGCTCTTAACAATCTTCAGCCAGTCTCTGCTTGGGCCATGAATTGTTGATGAAGTAAGGATATCAACTATATCACCGTTTTTTAATTTATAATCAATAGGAACCATTTTGCCGTTGACCTTGGCCCCTATCATCTTATTTCCTATAGCACTGTGAATAGTATATGCGAAATCTACGGGAGTAGATTCAAAAGGCAGACTTACAACATCACCTTTTGGTGTAAAAACAAAAACTTCATCGGTGAAAAGGTCTACTTTTAAAGTCTCCATAAATTCGCTTTCGTCTCTGGCGTCTTTTTGCCATTCCAGAAGCTGTCTGAGCCAGGCGAATTTATTTTCAGATTCTTTCGCTCCGCTAACTCCCTCTTTGTATTTCCAGTGGGCGGCAATACCTACTTCTGCAACCCTATGCATATCCCAGGTTCTTATCTGAACTTCAAAGGGCTGCCCCTCCGGCCCTATAAGCGTAGTGTGGAGTGACTGATACATATTTGGCTTCGGTATGGCGATATAATCCTTAAACCTTCCGGGCATAGGCTTATATAGCTCATGTACCATACCGAGAACAGCGTAACAGTCCTTAACGGAATTTACAATAACCCTGAATGCAAATAAATCATATATCTGGTCCAGAGTCTTGTTCTGTTTTACCATTTTTCTGTATATACTGTAAAAATGCTTCGGTCTTCCATCTATTTGAGCATTTTCAATTCCCAATTCATTCGTTTTTTCTCTGAGGGTTTGTGTGATAGCTTCTATATAAGCTTCTCTCTGCTTTCGCTTAAAAGCTATTTTTTCAACCAGATCATAGTAGCCCTTGGGGTCAAGATATCTAAGACATATATCTTCTAGCTCCCATTTTATTTTCGATATACCAAGACGGTGAGCCAAAGGTGCATAAATCTCAAGAGTTTCCCTGGCTTTTTCTATCTGCTTTCCTTCATTCATATATATAAGCGTTCTCATGTTGTGAAGCCTGTCCGCCAGCTTTATCATAATAACGCGAATATCCTTTGCCATTGCAACAAACATCTTTCGGAGGTTTTCCATCTGCTGCTCTTCTTTTGAGGTGAACGGTAGTTTACCCAGCTTTGTCAGCTTTGTAACCCCATCAACGAGATCAGCTACTTCAACCCCGAACTGAGCTTTTATTTCATCGTAGGTACAGGTAGTATCCTCTATAGTATCATGAAGAAGAGCAGCAACAAGCGCAGTACAGTCCAGTTCCATCTCAGCGAGAATAATTGCTACCTCAACAGGATGGATAATATAGGGTTCCCCTGAATTCCTCTGCTGTCCCTCATGGGCGGTTTTAGAAACATAATATGCCTTTTCAAGCAATTCAATGTTACTGTTGGGATCATATTTTTTTACTTTTTCAACCAGCACTGAAAAGCTATCTATCAAAACATCCTCCACTAGTCTTCCTCGACACG
>JAEYNI010000109.1 GCA_023412635.1 Bacillota bacterium | reverse complement strand
ATACCGACCAGGATGTAAGGGACTACTTCTGTTATTTTGAAGTTACAACAGCCAATACAATAGTAGAACTAATGGCCCAACATGGCTTAAAACCGACAAACGCCCACGAAAAGGTTCATATTACAATTGGAATGATAGAGAGTTTCTGTCATGAGGTGAGTTATCATAAGCATGATTACATGAATTATGAAGTAATGAAACAAGAGATTATCCAGGCCATAGTAACTATGATGAGTAACTGATATAATTGTTAGCCTGTATTCCTATCCGGATGCAGGTTTTTTTTATTTATAAAAACATAGTTTACAAATCGGAAATATAGTGTATAATAGTTAATAAGTAACATACAAATGCTATATGTTTACTATGAATTAAAAATGCAGGTATATCAAAAGGGT
This sequence comes from Bacillota bacterium, assembly GCA_023412635.1. Classification (GTDB taxonomy): domain Bacteria; phylum Bacillota; class Clostridia; order Acetivibrionales; family DSM-1351; genus Ruminiclostridium. The sequence goes on along the minus strand of JAEYNI010000109.1, from coordinate 8,397 downwards.
CAAATTAATAATGATTCAAACATACCGGAAATGGAGATGGCAATGATAAAAAATGAAGCAACTATCAAGGACAAGCATACTTTAGATTTAAGAAACGCCTTTGAACATAGAGCCACATGGTTCTATTTCCTGATTGACGAAGCTGAGAAAAGGGGTGTTGATACCCAATTTGCCAAGGATGCCATATATAAATGTGGATGCTTCCACGGTGAAAATAAATTCCCGAAAACCGATGATATTAAGGAATTTGCCTCCGCTTTTGCTACAGAGCAGGTTAAAAAGGTATTTGAGATGGATGTAAAGACTACCGAAGATGAATTGAAAATAGATTTTCATTATTGTCCGCTTGTAGCAGCATGGAAAAAGCTTACCAATGATGAAGTTAAAATTTCTCGATTATGTGATATAGCTATGGATGGAGACAGAGGCATTATAAGTAAATATGATAAGTTTACCTTTGAATTGGGTGATACTATCGCAAATGGCAAGCCAGTCTGTCAGGTTTTAATTAAAAAAGTGAAGTGATTTTTTAAATTAAAACATACTATACTTATATGTTAAATAATATTTTGTTTAAAAATGTACATATAAAGGAGATTACAATTATGAAAAGTAAAAAATTTTTGAGCATGATCACAGCAGCAATCTTAACGGCAGCATTTATAACAGGCTGCGGAGCAAACTCAGGTATAAAGTCGGATAACAACACTGCATCAACTGCAGGATCGGCAGATTCAGGCAGTCAGGTGACTAAAGTAAAAGTTGCATATGATCAGGCATCAAAGCCTATATCATGGCTGGACGAAAAGGGTAATGCCACAGGTTATGATGTTGAGGTTATGAAGCTGGTTGACGAACTGCTTCCACAGTATGAATTTGAGTTTATTGGAACGTCAAATGATGACCTCCTTATAGGAGTTGAACAGGGAAAATATCAGGTGGGAATCAAGAATGCCTTCTGGACTAAAGAGAGAACTGAAAAATTTATTTTTCCTAAGGAATTTCTTGGGCTTAGTAGTACAGGTCTTGTTTTAAAGAAAAGCAATGAAAATATTAAGACTCTTTCAGACTTTGCTAAAGCCGGAATGACTCTGGCACCAATAGCAGCAAACAACGCACAGTACACAATTATCGATGAGTATAACAAAGCAAACCCTGACAATCAGGTTAAGCTTGAAGCTGGTGATTCTTTCACTGTCGACGTGGTTCAATGGGTAAATGAAGGCCGTGTCGATGGAGGAGTAATAATTGAAGGTGCCTTTGATAAACAGGTTAAGGCAGAGGAAGGGCAATATCATAACCTTGTAAATGAAGTGGTTTATAACGAGTTTGCAGTAATTAAAACCTGGCCGCTGTTTAACAAAAAGGAACAGGCTTTTGCAGATGCATACGATGGAGCAATAAAAAAGCTCAAGGAAGAAAAGAAAACCAACGAGCAAAGTGTAAAATTCTACGGTAAGGATTTATTCGAAGTACTTGAGAAGGTAAACAGGTAAAATATTAATTGTTGGGTGGGGTAGAACATGGATAAGTATTTTAATGCAGCTTATATACTGGAAGCTATACCTAAGCTATTGCCTTATTTAGGAGTAACCTTTATGATTACTGGATTGTCGGTATTTTTCGGAACTCTTCTGGGTTTTGCTTTGGCAGTTGCTAAAATCAGAAAAGGAAAAGTATCTCAAAAAATAGCAAATGCCTATACTACAGCATTGAGATGTACTCCTTCCATTGTTCTTCTTTTCCTTACATATTACGGAATTCCGGCTATTACTCAGAGCTTTGGGGTTGATCTTGACGGTGTTGACAAAGCAGTCTTTATTGTCATTACTTTCTCACTTCAGTTTGCAGCCGCAATGTGTGAGGTTATACGAACAGCCTACGATTCGGTAGATAAAGGACAGTATGAGGCTGCAGTAAGCGTGGGCTTGAACAGTATACAGGCATATGGGCTGATAATTTTTCCTCAGGCTTTGGTAGTTGCTATCCCCAATATAGGGAATTCACTTCTTGCTCTTTTCAAGGAGGGTGCGTTAGCCTATACCATAGGGCTTATAGATATTATGGGAAAAGCAAGTCTAATTATTTCGGGAAACTATAATGCACATGCCCTGGAAACCTATATCGCTCTATCTTTGATTTATTGGGCCATTTCAGTCGCAATTGAGCAAACTTTTACTAAAACGGAAAATAAACTGAGCAAGGGCAGACAAATTGCCAGATCAATATAGCCGGGGGTGACAGAGATGTTAAATTATGAATTCTTATTGGATACTTTTTTCGTTGCACTTTCAGGGGCACCAACGGCGTTATTAATCACGCTTGTTTCATTGGTGATTGCTCTACCACTGGGTTTTTTTCTGGCACTCTCCAGAATCAATCGTGTACCTGTACTACACCGCATAGCTCAGGTATATGTTTCCTTCGTAAGAGGGACACCAATGATTATACAGATATTTATTATATACAACAGTATACCGCTTATCCTTTCGAGGATATTCAGCAGGTTTGATTTAAATATAAAAATATATGAAGTGAATCCTATATGGTATGCGTTTATAGTTTTTTCATTAAATACGATAGCAATTCTTTCAGAAGTATTCAGATCTGCACTGGGAGCTGTCAGCAAAGGACAGTTGGAGGCGGCTCAGTCGGTGGGACTGACCAATTTCCAGGCTTATGTAACAGTAATAATTCCACAAGCCTTAACAGTCGCCATACCGAACATATGCAATACGACTACCAACCTGATTAAGGGAACCTCACTGGGTTATGCAATGTCGCTCAAGGAAATTACCTTAAGGGCTAAAGTGGCAGCAAATGTAGGCTATAACTATGTTGAGGCTTATATTGATATTTTTTTGGTTTATTTGATTATCTGCGGTATTGTAGAGTATGGATTCAAGATATTCGAAAAGCGTATAAGAACATATAAAAGTGTAAGTGCCTAATCAAGCTTAACAGGGGGAAATGGTCATGCTTAAAATAAAAAACATTCATAAGGCATTCGGCAAGAGTGAGGTTTTAAAAGGGGTGGACTTGAATATAGAAAAGGGTGATGTTGTGGTAATTCTTGGACCCAGCGGTTCAGGTAAAACAACGCTGCTCAGATGTATAAATTTCCTTGAAAAGCCAGATGAAGGGCATGCCACCTTCGGAACTATAGATGTAAATCTGAAAACAGCTTCAAAAAAACAGATACATGAAATCAGACAAAAGGTTGCTTTTGTTTTTCAGAATTATAACTTATTCAATAACAAAACAGCATTGGATAATGTAGCTCTTGGACTTATTGTGGGCAGAAAGATGCCGAAGGCCGAGGCATATGAAATAAGTAAAAAGGCTCTTGATAAAGTTGGATTATCTGATAAGTATGATTTTTATCCGAGTCAGCTTTCAGGCGGACAGCAGCAGCGTGTCGGCATTGCTAGAGCTGTAGCCTTAAGTCCTGACATCATTCTTTTTGATGAACCTACCTCGGCACTAGATCCTGAATTAATAGGTGAGGTTCTGAATGTAATGAAGAAAATAGCCAATGAAGGAACAACTATGGTAGTTGTGACCCATGAAATGTCCTTTGCACAGGACGTGGCCAATAGAGTAATTTTCATGGACGGTGGGGCTGTTGTGGAAGAGGGAGACCCGAAAGGAATTTTTACAAGGCCAAAAGAAGAAAGAACAAAGCAGTTCCTGAAAAGGATCCTGCCAGAATATACTTATTACATTTAGGTAACAATTAACCTGCTAAAACCCATTGTTTATTGAGCAAAATTTATAGTCTGTAGAGCTGCAGCTTTTATCCGGCTTATAGGTCTATAGCATAATGGAATTTATTGAAAATTTTAGGGGGACTTTATGACAAAACGTGAAAGATTAATCAATGCATTCAATAATGAAGCAGTGGACAGACCACCTGTCGGCTTTTGGTTTCACTTTTTAAAGGAAGAGGATTTCGGCAGGGGACTTGAAAAGCCCGAGCTGATTGCTAAGAACATTTCTTCTCACAAAGAATTTATCGAGAAAGCAGATCCTGACTTTGTAAAAATAATGAGTGACGGTTTTTTTCTTTATCCAAGCCCGGTATTGAGGAATTTGTCCAGTGCTCAGGAACTCAAGAAACTTGTTCCGATTGGTGAAAATCACCAGTGGATAAAGAAGCAGTTGGAAATAGTAAAAGCTGTTACAGGTTTTCTTCAAGATACAAGTTCCTTCTATAATGTTTTTTCACCTGCTACCTTTTTAAGGATTGCTATTACAGAGGAAAAACTCATTAAATATTTCAGAGAGGACCCCGAAGCAATAGCATTTGCTCTGGAGGTTATTGCCCAGGATCTTGTAGTTTTGTCAAAGTCAGTTATCAAGGAGGCAGGTGCTGATGGGATATATCTGAGTGTTCAGAATCCCGGGAATGGTATTTTTACATATGATGAATACCGTAAATATATCACACCGAGTGAAAAAGCCGTTTTGGCAAGTGCTAATAAGACCGGGGGCTATAATATTCTTCACTGCTGCGGTTACAACGGAAATAAAAATAACCTTGGTGTTTGGCAGGATTATGATGCCAAGGCCGTTAACTGGGCAGTAGCTATTGAAAACCTTGATCTTGCCGAAGGGAAAAAGTTCTTCGGAGACAAGGCAGTTATAGGAGGCTTTGACAATCGTCCTGATAAGCTTCTTCATAAAGGCTCAAGAGAAGAAGTTGAGAATTTTACAAAAGCCTTAATTGAAAAATCAGGAGAACGTGGTGTGATAATAGGGGCTGACTGCACTATACCTAAAGATATATCACTGGAAAGATTGCATTGGGTAAAAGAAACCGTTAGAACATATTTTTCTTAAACTATATACTTTTTATTACTGAATCCAGAAGACCGGGAAATCTATGCTCCAGTTCCTGGTATCTTATGGATAAAAACCTTTGTTTACCCTCAATACGCACATTAATAAGCCCTGATTCACGAAGCACCTTAAAGTGGTGTGACAGAGCAGATTTAGGTAAATCTATATTACAACAGGCGCAAGTCGTTTCAGTTTGATTTGCCAGATTTTTTATTATCTGAAGTCGGATAGGGTCACCTAAAGCATTCAATACCGTAGATAAGCACATTTGATCTATATTTGGGTGGAATAATTCTCTCAAATTTTTACCTCCTGACCTTAGCCCTTATGGTAAAAAATAATTTGCCAATTTAAGGGTTCTTTTGTTGTTACTATTGAATTATACTACATCTTATGATATATTAAAATAGTTCAATAATATTTGAACTATTGAACAAAGTGACTGTTAATTGTAAGCAAAATTATGTTTATAATTAAATTGATATTAATAAATTAACTTATTAAGTAGATAACGAGGAGTAGTACATGAGAGATGTATTGGAAGTTATCAAGAGCAGGAGAAGCGTAAGAAAATATAAGCCTGATCAGATAAGTCAGGATAAGCTGGACAAAATAATTGAAGCAGGTACGTATGCCCCATCTGCTCACAACCAGCAGCCCTGGTATTTTACTGTTGTTCAGAATCAGGAGTTGCTTAACAGAATCAACACTTATGTAAGAGGGCAAATGGCTGAGAGTGATAGTGAATGGATAAGAAGAATGGGGTCAAAACCTGATTTCAAGGTGACATATGATGCCCCTACGCTTATCATAGTTTCAGCCAGACAGGATGCCATGGCCTGGCGGGTTGACTGTGCTGCGGCTATCCAGAATATGCTTATAGCGGCTGAGAGTTTGGGTGTAGGTTCAGTTTGGCTGGGTCTCATGAGATTTTACTTTGAAAATAAGGAAGAGACAGCAAAATTAAATATTCCTGAGGGTTATAAGCCTTACTATGGTGTGAGTTTTGGCTACAAGGAAGCTGGATGGGTTCAGACGCCTCCAAAAAGAAATTTAAATTTAGTAAGTTATATTAAATAATTTATATCAAACAAATGTTGAGTGATTGCTAGAGGAATTTAAAGGAATTATAAAATTTTGATTTTTTTGATTGACTGCGTGGGGAATGGGTATTTAATTTTAGGAAAATGTTATAATGATTAATGTTTACAAAATTATTAAATCGATTATTTTTTGTTCCGGCAATCTTCTAAGGAGGTGAAAAAAATGATAATTACCAAGGACTGGTCTATAACTGACATAGTTGAAAAATATCCTGAAACTGCTGAGATATTATTAAATAATGGCATGCACTGTTTTGGATGTATGGCTGCAAGATTTGAAAACATTGAACAGGGAGCACAAGCTCACGGCATAAATGTTGACGAATTAATGAAGGAATTAAATGCTTGTGTTGAAAATAATAGCAAATAATTAAAAGGTATGAATAAAAGCTGAACAGTGCATCGCAAGAAAATTCGCTTCGCTCAGTTTTTTAGTGCTTATTTCAATACTGTGAGCAAATTTTCTTGTTCGCTAGGGGGGACTACTCCCCCCTTCGACGAAACACTTCGTGTTTCTGAGCACCCCCGCTACACCGGAAAGGGGAATCCCCTTTTCAAACCCCGCGTATAGGAATTTATCTACCTCGAATTCTCTTGTGTACTTGCTCAACCTTAGTTATATTAACACATTCAAAGAATAGAAAATATATAAATTCCTATACGCTAAAAAAGCAGGGTTCGGCTTTTTATTACCCCGTAATTTTAACTACAGCTTCTGAATGGATTTGAAGCTATCATTATAAATACTGGAGGGAATTTGATGGACCCAAACGTAAATTCTGAAATACTCGATAAACTGACCAAAGTATGTATATGTAAAGCCATTCCCAGAGCAACAATAAAAAAAGCAATTAAAAACGGAGCAAAAACCCTGGAGGAAGTACAGAAGGCTACAGGAGCAGGCAGCGGACCCTGCGGAGGCAGACGCTGTACTCCGAAAATACTGGAACTGTTGGAGACAGAGACTTCTAGCTAGTTTTCTCTGTCCCCGCCTTTCTATCCTGCAGCAGATTGTAGGCAAGGCCTAAGAACACCAATATACCCCCAAGGACTCTACCTGCGGACATTTCACCAAGGTATATATAATCAATAATTATAGCTACCAGGAGCTGACCAACAAATAATAGTAATGTTAAGTAAATAGCTGATACTTTTAAAGTAATGTAATTTGACAACATTACTACAATAACTCCGATTAATCCTCCCGAATAAGCCCATAGTGGTATTTCCCCATACTCAACCCTTGAAATATGCAAAATTTCTTTACTGGTCAGCATAAATGCAAAAGAAAAGATTAACCCTACCACGTAATTCCAAAAGGTACTTTGAAAAACGCCGATTTTTGAAGCTAATAAGGAATTGAAAGTTCTTGCAGTGACAATTGAAACACCTGCTAAAATAGAGATAATTATATAAAACATCTATACAGCCTCCAATCTATAATACAGCCATTACAATTATTCCTGAAAGGATAATTGCCAAACCTATAAATTTCTTTTTTACGAGTTTAATTCTTTTCATGTTGAACATTCCGAAATGATCTATTATCAATGCTGTCAGTAATTGCCCAAACAGGCCTAAGCCAAGAGGTAATGATACGCCGAGGGCTGAGTAGCTTAAATTGCTGAAAAGCACGGTTAAAACTCCAATAGCACCTCCGCTGTAGAAGTATAACGGTATTCCTTTTTTATGTGTAAGCCGGGCTTTACCTGGCAGCATAACCGCAATTACTCCAAAAAGTCCGATTATATGGATGATAACAAGAGCACCATAATTTCCTGTAGAAGCTGATAATGTGCCATTTACCATAATCATTACAGATACCAAAGCTCCAATAAAGAGAGAAACTGAATTGTACATATGACCTCCAAACATAGAAAATCTAAACCAGGGAGACAGCCTAAAATAATTTTGCTTGGCTGGTTAGGAATAAATTTAACATGATTTGGTTGATGGAAGGTAGGACATATGTCATAGTTAATAGTATAATTGTTATATATTATCAAAAAAGGGATGTTGGACTATGCTTAAAGAAAATAATCGACTTTTGATTGACAAATATATAAGTGAACTTTGTACTGACGAAATCTTCACCAACGATATGAAACCGTATATGGAGCTGCTTTTTTACAAAAAGAATGAGTATATATGCAGGGAGGGTGAGGAAATAGGGTATTTGCTATTTATTGTGGCTGGTAAGGCTAAGGTTTTTACCACAGTAAGTAATGGTAAATCTCTACTCCTGTGTTTCTATCCTAAAACAACAATTCTTGGAGATATTGAAATGGTTGATGACAGAGCTGTAGCAACAAATGTTCAAGTAACTGAGGATACCTATTGCATAGGGATATCCAGGGAGAACATAAAAAAACACCTTTTGGAGGATTCCAAGTTTTTAAAATACTTATGTAATTCTTTGGGACAAAAGTTACACAGGAGTGCTAAAAACAGT